>NZ_JASHKX010000015.1:0-103261 GCF_030058635.1 Rhodococcus sp. IEGM 1305 | reverse complement strand
GCGATCTGCTCCGCCTGCTGCTTGGTGACCGCGGATGCCACCGCCGTGCCCGTCGTTGTGGGCGCCGTCGTCGTGGCCGTGGCAGACGCCGTGGCACTGGCAGAGGTCGACGAGGTGTCACTGCTGTCGGAACCGCACCCACCCAGCAGCAGCGCGGAGGCCGCAACAACCGGGATCAGGCTCGCACATCGCACAATTCTGGTGGTCATCGTGGCTCCTCGATCGCTCGACGGCGTGGACCTGCCTGTCAGAGTACGGGAGCGACAACCGACCTCGCGGTAGTTTTCCGCAGTTCTCGCCGGTCCGGGTCAGCCCGTCACCACGCCCGGCACGACCGCCTGCCGAAGCCGCGCCGGGCCAGCACGAGCCAGACGATGGGCAGGAAGACGAGCGGGGGGACGCGGACCAGGGCGACCCACAGGATCGCGGCGAGCACGGCCACCACGAACACGAGTGTCCGCAGCGCCGCGGCCTCCCGTCCCGGATCACGGCGCACGCGATCGGGTTCGGGCACGAAGCGCTGTTTGTCCGGGAGGTCCGCGAAGAGCGGCGTGAGGTCGGCGGCGGTCTTGGCGAGGTACGCCTGACGGACCCTCGCGTCGAACTCGTCGGTCTCGAGCCGTCCGGCTGCGAAATGTTCGGCGAGTGCCGCCGCGGCTTGCTCCCGTTCCACGGTCCCGATGCGGACTCCGCCGGGAACGGGTGGCTGTGGATGACTGATGTCGCTCATGTCGTCGCCTCAGGGCCGGTGTGTAACACTGTAATCCTAGCCACAGTGTAGGCCTTCTACTCCTGGTCGCGCCCGTGGAAACCTTCCCGGCGCTGCTCCTCCGCCCGTTCCCGGCACCGCCGCACGAACTCGGCTTCCTCCGGGTCGGTGGGCAGCTGACCTCCCTGGTCCTTCTGCGGCCGTCCGACGAGGAGCCACAACACCGAGCCGACGAGCGGAAGCAGCAGCACGATCACCAGCCAGCCCTCCTTCGAGAGGTTCCGGAACTGGTCGTCGTCGGTGGTGATGGCGTCGGCGAAGCACAGGACCCACAACACGAATGCGAACAACGCGATGTACAGCATCGCCGTTCTCCTTGCCTGGCACGCCCGAACACGCAGTGCGCCCAAGTCCATCGAACAACTGCAGCGGCGGCGCCGCAAGAGGCGTGGCCGGGAAACTCCGGCTACAGCCAGCGACCCAGTCGCACCAGCGATTCCCGGACCTCGGCTGTGGATCCGGCGAACGACAGCCGGACCGTCCGGTCGCCGTGGACGGTGTCGAAATCGATGCCCGGGGCCAGCGCCAGACCGGTGTCCTGCAGCAGTCGCGAGCACCATTCCGTCGACGTCGCGCCGTGGGATCCGCCGAGCAGGTGCCCGATGTCGGCGTACACGTAGAACGCGCCGTCGGCTGGCGCCAGGTCGGTGATACCCAGTTCCGGGAGTCCGGTGAGCAGCAGCTCCCGGTTGACGGCGTAGCGCTGGACGTGGCCGTCGAGCTCGGCCCTCGATTCCTCGGTGAACGCGGCGATCGCCGCGTACTGGGAGATGGCGGGCGGGCATACCGTCATGTTCGACGCGAGCCGCTGCAACGGGCGACGCAGCCCCTCGGGCACCAGCATCCAGCCCAGCCGCCAGCCCGTCATCGAGAAGTACTTCGACACCGATCCGACGACGACGGATTCGCGCGACGTCTCCCACGAGCTGGTCATCGCCTGCTCGCCGTATCCGATGCCGTGATAGATCTCGTCGGAGATCAGCAGCGTCCCGTGCTCGTCGCACCACCGGGCGAGGGCGGCCAATTCGCCGGGGTCGATGACGGTGCCCGTGGGGTTGGCGGGGCTGGCGACGATCAGTCCGGCAGGCGGCTCGGGCAGGGCGTCGAGCATCGCGACCGTCGGCTGGAACCGGGTGTCTGCTCCGCAGTCGATCTCGATGACGGTGCAGCCGAGCGCGGCGAGCGTGTTCCGGTAGGCCGGGTAGCCGGGGCGGGCCACCACGACGGTGTCGCCGACGTCGAACGCGGCGAGGAACAGCAGCGTGAACGCACCCGAGGATCCGGTGGTCACGACGACGTCCTCGGCGTCGACGTCGATACCGGACTTGGCGGAGTGGTATCCGGCGATCGCCTCCCGCAACGGCAGAATGCCGAATGTCTCCGTGTAGCCGAGCAGGTGGCCGTCGAGCACTTCCCGCGTCGCGCGGAGCACCGGCTGCGGCGCGGGAGTGGACGGCTGTCCCGCCGCGAGCGTCAGCACGTCACCGTGGGTGCGCTGACGTTCGGTGGCGGCCTTCCACACGTCCATCACGTGGAAGGTCTGGATGTTGGACCGCTGGGATTCTGGACGCACCCCTTGACGCTAGCGTGACGCGCTCACTGCCCCGCCAACGCGTCCCGCTGCGACTCCACCGTCTCCCGGATCGCCCCCACCACCGCCGCGACCTCCGGTCGGCGCAACGACTCGGGTCGCGCCACGAGCCAGTACGCCAGCGTGGCCTCGACCTGCCCGGGCAGCACCCGCACGAGGTCGGCGTGGCGGTCGGCCATGAAGCACGGCAGCAATCCGATGCCCGCCGACGCCCGGGTGGCCTCGACGTGCACGAACACGTTGGTCGACGTCACCGATTCGCGCATCGAGACGGTGAGGCGGCGCGCGAGGTCGAGTTCGTCGACCTGCAGCATCGAGTCGATGAAGTAGACGAGTGAGTGATCGGCCAGATCTCCCACCTGCCTCGGGGTGCCGTGTTCGGACAGGTACGCCTTCGCGCCGTACAGGCCGAGGGTGTAGTCGGCCAGCCACAGCGCCTCCGCCCGGTGCACCTGCGGCTTGCCCACGACTATCTCGATGTCGAGCCCCGAGCGATGCTGTGAGGCCCGGCGGGTGATCGCGACGATCTCCACGGACACCTCGGGGTGCCTGCTGCGGATCAGTGCGCCGGCGGGTGCCGCGATGTAGGCGCTGAACCCGTCGGTCGCCGATACCCGGACCACGCCCTTCAGGTGGTCGGCGCGGCCGGGTTCGGCGACGAGTCCGTGGACGGCGGCCTCCACGCGTTCGGCCGCGGTCAGCGCCTGCCGCCCGAGGTCGGTGAGTTCCCACCCGCCCGCGGCCTTCACGAGTACCCGGCCGCCGAGGCTTTTCTCCAGACTCGCGATCCGCCGCGAGATGGTCGTGTGGTTGACGCCCAGGTCGTCGGCGGCGGTGTTGAAGCGGCCGGTCCGCCCCACTGCCAGCAGTACGAGCAGGTCATCGGCGCTGGGCAGGGCTGTTCCGGAGGTCACTTGTGCATATTTGCACATGCCGACTGCAGGTTGCGTCATTGTGTGCGCACAAATATGCATCAATACTCGGCAGGACCAACGAACTGTGTCCCCAGTCACAACGGGGTACGGAGTGTAACGAGGAGCGACAGATGAGCGTCGACGAAACAGCGCACGCGAAGGAAGCCCCGCCGTCCGGGCTGAAGAAGGTGGTCGGCGCATCCATGGCCGGCACCGTCGTCGAATGGTACGAGTTCTTCCTCTACGGGACCGCGGCGACGCTCGTGTTCAGCAAGGTCTTCTTCGCGGCCGGGGACAACGAACTCGACGCGATCATCGCGGCGTTCGTCACGTACGCCGTCGGCTTCGTCGCCCGGCCCCTCGGCGGCATCGTCTTCGGTCACTTCGGCGACAAGTTCGGCCGCAAGCAACTGCTCCAGTTCAGCCTCCTCCTCGTCGGCGCGGCCACGTTCCTGATGGGCTGCCTGCCCACGTACGGCCAGATCGGGTACTGGGCCCCGGCCCTGCTCGTCACCCTCCGCTTCATCCAGGGATTCGCCGTCGGCGGCGAGTGGGGTGGCGCGGTGCTGCTGGTGGCCGAGCACAGCCCGAACAAGTCCCGCGGCTTCTGGTCGTCGTGGCCGCAGGCCGGCGTGCCTGCCGGCAACCTCGTCGCGACCGTCGTCCTGCTGATCCTGACGACGACGCTGTCCGATGCGGCGTTCCTCAGCTGGGGCTGGCGCGTGGCGTTCTGGCTGTCGGCCGTGATCGTCCTCGTCGGCTACTACATCCGCACGAAGGTCACGGACGCCCCGATCTTCATCCAGGCGCAGAAGGAAGCGGAGCACATCAAGGAGACGTCGTTCAGCGTCTTCGAGGTACTCAGGCGCTACCCCCGCGGCGTGCTGACGGCGATGGGCCTGCGTTTCGGTGAGAACGTCATGTACTACCTGGTGGTCACGTTCTCGATCACCTACCTCAAGGTGGTCGTCCACACGGACACCGCGCAGATCCTCTGGTGGATGCTGATCGCGCATGCCGTGCACTTCGCGGTGATCCCGCTCGTCGGGCGGCTCTCCGACACCATCGGCCGGCGCCCCGTCTACATGATCGGCGCGCTGACCGCGGGCACGTGGGGCTTCTTCGCCTTCCCGATGATGAACAGTGGGCACAACGCCGTCATCCTCGGAGCGATCATCATCGGCCTGGTGTTCCACGCCTTCATGTACGCCGGTCAGCCGGCGATCATGGCCGAGATGTTCCCGACGCGCATGCGGTATTCGGGTGTCTCCCTCGGCTACCAGGTGACGTCGATCGTGGCCGGTTCGCTGGCGCCGATCATCGCGGCCAGCCTGCTCAGCAAATACGACTCGTCCGTTCCGATTGCGATCTACCTGGCGATCGCGTGCCTCGTCACCGTCGTCGCCGTGATCGTCGCCCGGGAGACCAAGGGCATCTCGCTCGAATCGATCGACGAGGCGGACGCCCAGATCCTGGCGGACGAGAAGGCTGCCGGCGCGAAGAACGGGGTCCCCGCATGACCGAGCAGAACCTGACCGGACGCACCGCCCTCGTCACCGGCGGCGCCAGCGGAATCGGCGCAGCCTGCGCCCGGACGCTCGCCGCACGCGGAGCCCACGTCACGGTCGCCGACCTCGACGACGTGGCCGCCAAGAGCCTCGCCGACGAGATCGACGGAACCGCGTGGCACGTCGACCTCCTCGACGCCGATCCGCTCACCGAGCTGCGACTCGAGACCGACATCCTCGTCAACAACGCCGGGATCCAAACCATCAGCCCCATCGAGGAATTCCGCCCCGAGGACTTCCGGCGCATCCAGACGCTGATGGTCGAGGCGCCGTTCCTGCTGATCCGTGCCGCCCTGCCGCACATGTATTCCACGGGATTCGGGCGCATTATCAACGTGTCGTCCGTGCACGGGCTCCGCGCATCGGCGTTCAAGGCCGCATACGTCACCGCCAAGCACGGACTCGAGGGACTGTCGAAGGTGACGGCGCTCGAGGGCGGCCCGCACGGCGTCACCAGCAACTGCGTCAACCCCGGCTACGTGCTGACACCGTTGGTGCAGAAGCAGATCGCGGATCAGGCACAGGTGCACGGCATCAGCGAGTCCGACGTGATCGAGAAGGTGATGCTCACCGAGAGTGCGATCAAGCGACTGGTCGAACCGGCGGAGGTGGCGTCCCTCGTCGCGTGGCTCGCATCCGCCGACGCAGGCATGGTCACCGGCGCCTCCTACACGATCGACGGAGGATGGACCGCCCGGTGACGTGACGACAAAGGCGTGCACCCCCGGTTGTTCCGGGGGTGCACGCCTCTCAGTCGTGGGAGGCCTCGACCTCAGGGAATGGCGATGCGTCCCTCGACAGCGGCCAGTCCGATGTCCTTGCGGAAGTGGCTTCCCGGCAGCTTGATCGCGGAGATCTTGGAGTACGCATCCGCGCGCGCCGCGTCGAGGTCCGCTCCGACTCCGACCACGCTGAGCACGCGTCCGCCGGCGGAGACCACCTGATCGTCGACGAGTTTGGTGCCTGCGTGCAGGACGCCGTCACCGTCGGCGCCGGTGATCACGTCGCCGGTGCGCGGGGTGGCCGGGTAGTGCTCGGCCGCGACCACCACGGTCACCGCCGACCCGTCCTGCCATTCGAGTGGCGCGACCTGATCGAGCGTTCCGGTGGCCGCCGCGTTCAGCAGTTCGCCGAGCGGGCTCTTCAGCAGCGCGAGGACCGCCTGCGTCTCGGGGTCGCCGAAGCGGCAGTTGAACTCGACCACGGCGGGGCCGTCCTTGCCGATCGCCAGCCCGGCATACAGCAGGCCGCTGAAGGCGCTACCCCGGGCGACGAGCTCGGCCGCGACCGGCTTCACGACGTCGTCGACGATCTGCGTCACGGTCTGCTCGGGCAGCCACGGCAGCGGCGTGTAGGCGCCCATGCCGCCGGTGTTGGGTCCGGTGTCGCCGTCGCCGACGCGCTTGTGGTCCTGGGCAGGCAGCAGCGGCACGACGGTCTCGCCGTCGACGACGCAGAACAGTGACACCTCGGGACCGTCGAGGAAGGATTCGAGGAGAACGGGGTGACCGTTCTCGAGCAGTTCGGCCGCGTGATCGCGGGCGGCGTCCCGATCGGTGGTGACCACGACACCCTTGCCTGCCGCGAGGCCGTCGTCCTTGACCACCCAGTTGGGCCCGAAGCGGTCGAGTGCCTCGTCCAGCTTGGCGGGCGAGTCGACGATCTCGCTGTGCGCGGTCTTCACACCGGCGGCGGACATGACGTCCTTGGCGAACGCCTTGGAACCCTCGATGCGCGCGGCGTCGGCCGACGGGCCGAAGCAGGCGATGCCTGCCGCGCGGACGGTATCCGCGACACCCAGCACCAGCGGGACCTCGGGACCCACCACGACGAGGTCGGCGTCGAGCTTCTTCGCGAGGGCGGCCACCGCCTCCCCGGACGCGATGTCGACGGGGTGCTGCTCGGCGATCTTGCCGATCCCGGCGTTGCCGGGCGCGCACATCAGGGCAGTGACACCCGGATCGCGAGCGAGGGCGAGAAGGAGGGCATGTTCACGGGCTCCGGAGCCGATAACGAGTACGCGCACGGGTGTCAGCCTACGGGCCGCACCGAACGGGATGTTCGGAGCGTGCGGTCTCGACAGTCCTACCGGTTCGCGTTACCGTACTTCTAGAATTCCGTAATTCCGAATTATCGAATTTCCACAGGTGAAGGGATCTTCTCGATGACGAGGAAGCTGGGCACGCTCACAGCAGCTGTCGTCGGCTCCCACCCCGACGACGTCGCCTTCGTCGTCGACGACGGTCGCGGCCGAACGGTCGAGCACCGCGCCGGCGACACCGTTCCGCTGGCGTCCGCGATCAAGGTGGTGGTGCCACCTGGCCGCCTACGCCCGGGCCGTCGCGTCGGGTGAACTCGACCCGGCCGAGCCGGTACCGCTGTCCGAGTGGAAAACGCTGGTACCTCCCGAACACCGACGGCGGCGCCCACCCGAAGGCTCTGCAGCGGCTCGGTGTCACCGAACCCGACGACACCGTCACGCTCGAGCAGATGGTGACCGCGATGATCCAGGAGAGCGACAACGCCGTCCCCGACTATCTACGCGACCGACTCGGCGACGCCGCCGCGCAGGCCGGCTGGGACGACCTCGAGGTCCCCACCCTGAATGGCAGCCCGCCCCGCCCGGGCTGGACGGGCTGGGTTTCAAGGGCGGCAACCTTCCCGGTGTGGTCACCGAGGCGATGACCGATCCCGACATGATGTCGCAGCTAAGTTGTGCCGTGTGAACGACGAGTACGACGCCCGGCTCGCCGACGTCGAGGCGCGCGTCCACGCCCTCGAATCGGCCCGGCCCGCCGAATCCCCGACACCCGACGTCGGCGAGAGCATCGGGCAGATCGGATATCAGGGCACCGTCGACCTGGGCGGCGAGATCCAGTGGACGATCCGCTACGACGCCGGCGCAACCCTCGACCTGTCCCCCACCGCCGTGTCGAACGTGCTCGCCGCGCTGGGGCATCCGACCCGCCTCGAGATCGTCCGCACCCTGCTGCGCGGTCCCGCCGGCGCGGCCGAGTTGCAGACCGCGGTCGGGCTGTCCTCGCCCGGTCAGCTCTACCACCACCTGCGCGTCCTCGGCGGGGCACGCATCGTCGAGCAGGAGTCGAGGAACCACTACCGCATCGCGGCGGCGAAGGTGGTGCCGTTGCTGGTCATCACCCTCGCCGCCGCGGATGTCGGGGAACACCCCCTGTGAGTACTTATTAACCGCCCGAGGTTAATAAGTACTCACGGGCGACAGCACGGCCTTCGGAGACGGCGTGCGCGACTTTGCGCGGTACGAGAGCGTCGCCGATGACGTGCACGCGTGCGCTTTCCGGTGCGAGTTGCGACCAGTCGCGCGGGCGCCGCTCACCGGCCACGACCACCCGGTCGACGTCGAGGCGCGTCCTCTCCCCCGACAGCGTGTTCTCGAACTCGACCGAGCCGTCGGAGACCGCGACGAGCGACGACAGCACGCGCACGTCGACCGGTTCCCCCGACAGCCGACGCAGGTACTGCACCCGGCCCTCCGCGGGAAGACCCGACGCGAAGGCCGCGGCGGGCGTCAGGACCGTGACGTGGTCGGCACCCGCGGCGAGCGCCGCTTCGACCGTGCTCGCTGCGGGCCAGAGCCCGAATCCGTCGTCGACCACCACGACGTGGCCGGCGCCGCGAAGAGCTCCTCCCCCATCGAGCAACGCCTGAGAGGTGAGCATGGACGACGTTCCCGCCAATTCCTGGGGAAGTTCTTCCACGGCACCGACGGCCAGGACTACGTCATCGAAGTCCGCCAGGTCGTCGGCATTGACGTTGTGCGCCAGACGGATTGCCACCTTCGGCATGTTGTCGGAGTAGTAGTCGAGGAGGCGACGCCAGCCGCTGCGATGCGGCGCGTCTGCCGCTGTCGCAAGCTGGCCTCCGATTCGCTCTCGTTGTTCGAAGAGTGTGACGTCGTGGTCGGGTCCGAGCCGCATCGCGCACTCGAGCCCGGCGGGGCCTGCACCGACGACGGCGATCCGTCTCCGCACTCTCGACCCGCGCGTGGGCCCCAGCGTCAGCGGGTACGCGGGACGTGCGGAATGACCCGGCGGCGCGAGGTCGGGATTGACCGAGCACAGTAGGACGGGGTCGAACGCTCGGCAGTCCTCGTTGCAGGACACGCACGGGCGGATCGACGCCTCGCGGCCGGTCAGTATCTTCCGCGGGAAGTTCGGGTCGGCGATCAGCGGTCGTGCCACACCGACGAGGTCGGCTCCCGATTGCAATGCAGTGTCGATGGACGCACCGGTCCGGAACGACTGCGACACGAGCAGCGGGGTCACTGCGGCGGCGCGTAATTGTCCGACCGAATCGAGCAGCGGCGGGTCGGTTACGGCCATGTCCCGGACGTAGGTGGTGCGTACGCCGACCGTGACGTTGACGTAGTCGAAATCGGAGAGGTGCGGTAGTACGTCGCAGAGACCGTCCATTCTCAGGCCTGCCTCGTCGCCGCCGTCGGAAGAGACGCGGACTCCGAGTACGACACCGGGGCAGGCGGCGCGGACCGCGGAGGCGATGCGGTCGAGGATCCGCACACGCTGAGCACCCGTCTCAGCGTCTCGCCCGAGGTTCGTGTTCGGCGAGAGGAATTGCGCAAGTAGATATCCGTGGGCTGCATGCAGTTCGACGACCGGGAAGCCGGCCGACCACGCGTGGACCGCGGATGTGCGGAATGCGTCGACGACCGCGTCGACGTCGGCGCCCGAGAGGGCGCGCGGTCGCGTCGGTTCGCGGGGCGAGCGGACAGCGGACGGCGCGACGGGGTGACTCCACATCTCGGCGCCCAGAGTTTCGCGTCCGAGGTGCACCAGCTGGCAGGCCGCGATGGCTCCTTCCTCGGTGATCGCCCGCGCCCGAGCCTCCAGGCCCGCGAGGACTTCGGGACGCCAGGCCTCGGTGATGTTGCCGTTGCGGTTGGTCGAACCGGGCGACACCACCGTGCCGCCGACGATGAGCATTGCGGCACCGCCGGCCGCGCAGCGTCGCCAGTAGTCGTCGTCGCCGCGTGAGGGGAGGCCGCCGGCGACGGCACCCGACGCGTGCGGCGTACCGACGAGCCGGTTTGCCAACCGAAGCGAACCGAGCTGCAGCGGCCGCGCTGCACGTGGAGTCGTCACACGGACCTCCTAAGTGAACTGGATTCACTTCACATTATCAGGTGATTGACATCACAAGGCGACTTCCTTAGATTCAAACTGATATCAGTTCAATTTAGCGAGGAGCAACATGTCGTTCGTTCTCGTCCACGGCGCAGGAATGGGCGCCTCGTGCTGGGCGCCTCTCCTCCCCTTGCTCGAAGGTGACACTCTCGCAGTCGATCTCCCGGGACGGGGACGGCGGCACTCCGTCGACCCGCGGTCCGTCACCCTCGACGACTGCGCCGCCGCAGTCATCGGCGACGTGGAGGCGGCGAACCTCGAGGACGTCGTCCTCGTCGCACACTCTTTCGCGGGAGTGACGGCCCCTCGGGTCATGCAGGCACTCGCACACCGACTACGGCACGTGGTCTTCCTGTCCGCCGTCGTCCCGCCCGACGGGACGCGAGTGATCGATCAGATCGATCCGGACGTCCGCGCCGCGGTGGAAGCCTCGATAGAAGATGGTGTGTACCGCCAGGATCCGATGGGCGCCGCCGCGATGCTCTGCAACGACATGGACGCGGAACAGACCGACTGGATGATCGCCCAGTTGGTCGACGATTGCGGCGCGCTACTCACGGAGTCCGTCGACCTGTCCGGTCTCCGCGCCGATATACCCCGTACATACGTACGTTTGACCAAGGACACCTGCTATCCACCCGAACTCCAGGAAAGATCTGCTGCCCTCGTCGGCGGCGACACCGCATTCCTCGAATCCGGCCACATGGCCATGGTCACGATTCCCGATCGCGTTGCCGCGCTGCTCAACGGTCTCGCGCCGTAGGCCTCATCCGACTCCTCCATCCGTCACCGAATACACGGGTTCGCATTCGGCGAACCGATACCGGAAGGGCTTTCATGCCATGAGAAGTATGCCGATAAAGCTGATGGCCGTCGCAGTGGTCGCCGCTTTCGCCTCCGCCGCTTGTGGATCCGGCGGTTCCGGTTCCACCGGTCCCGTGTCCGGCACGTGGGACGACGTCGTCGCCGCAGCCAAGGGCGAAGGCAGTGTCCTGCTGTACTCGAGCCAGAACCCCGCCAATCTCGAAGCTCTCAAAGTGGCGTTCGAGCAGGAGTATCCCGAGATCTCCCTCGAATACGTCCGGGGCACCGACGCCGACATCAACCCGAAGGTCGAGGTCGAGAATCAGACGAAACGGGGAACGGCTGATGTGCACATGATGACCGACGCCGCCTGGATCGAGACTGCCGCCGAGTCGGGCACCTACTCGACCGATCTCGTCGGCCCGGCATTCGATGCGCCGGAGTACGAACCGCAGAAGAGCATCATTTCCGACAAGTTCTTCCTGACCAGCGCGGCGGTGTTCGCTCTCGGCTGGAACACGACAGCACTTCCGGGAGGTCTGCAGAAGCCGGCAGACCTCCTCGACCCGGCGTTGAAGGGCAAGATCGGAATCGTCAACCCGTCCGGTATCGCCTCGTACGTCGACTTCTACCGATTCTTCGAGAAGAACTTCGGCGCCGACTATCTCCAGAAGCTCGCGGAGCTGAAGCCGCGGATCTACCCGAGTTCACTGGGGGTCGCGCAGGCCTTGACCTCGGGCGAGATCGTCGCAACCCCTGTGGTGCAACCACTTGTGCGAGAGAAGGAATCGGGAGCACCGGTGGACTGGGCACTGCCCTCGCCCCCGTGGGGAACCCCGTGGTTCACGCACGCACTGTCCGCGGCGCCGCACCCGAATGCCGCACAGGTGCTGGCGAACTTCATGGTCACCCCCGCCGGCCAGAAGGCGTTGTCACTCGGTTACGCGAGCGCACTCCCCGGCATCGAAGGAAGCGTCGCACAGGCCCAGGACATCGCGCTGCCCAACCCGTCCGACCTGACACCCGAATCGCTCACCGAGTACCAGTCCGATTGGGAAAAGAGATTCATCCAGTGACGACCGACGACGCGCGACTGCGCGACACCTGCGCTCTCGTCACCGGTGCTGCACGAGGGATAGGTGCCGCGACCGCAGAACTCTTCCACGCCCACGGCGCCACGGTCTACCTGGGCGACGTCGACGACGAGGTGGGTGAACGTGTCGCGGCGAAAATCGGTGCGCGAGCGCACTACCGGCACCTCGACGTCACCGACGAATCTCAGTGGACGCGCGTCACCACCGAGATGGCGGATCGCGGGCATCCGATGCGTGTTCTCGTCAACTCCGCGGGAGCCGCATCCAAAGCGTCCATCATGCAGACGTCGCTCGCCGACCTACGACGCATGATCGACCTCAACCTCGTGGGGACTTTCCTCGGCCTGCAGGCCGCAGGCGCCGCCATGACCACGGGCGGATCCGTCGTCAACCTGTCCTCGCTGCGTGGCGTCCTCGCAACGGCCGAGCTCGGTGCATACGGCGCGTCGAAGTTCGGCGTTCGCGCCCTGACCCGAGTCGCGGCGTTGGAGTTCGCGGAATCGAATATCCGGGTCAACGCCGTGTGCCCGGGCAGCATCGAGACGGCAATCACCGCCGGCGCCGACTTCGCCGACGACGACATGGACGCGTATGTGAAAAGCATTCCGCTGCAACGCCGAGGTCTACCGCTCGAGGTGGCGAAGGCCATCCTGTTCCTCGCGTGCGAGGACAGCAGTTACATTACGGGCTCCGATCTCATGATCGATGGCGGAACCTCCGCGGGCGCCAGGACTCCGAAGCGCCCGACGCAATCATGAGATGAACTGACTTCACTTTATTCTTCCTCGACAAACCACTCGCAACCAAGCAGGTGCCAAGGTGACATCGCAATTCAGGGTTTCCAACCTGACCAAGACCTTCGGGTCCAACACCATCGTCGATCAACTCGACCTCGACATTCAGGACGGTGAATTTCTCGTCCTACTCGGCCCCAGCGGCTGCGGGAAGACGACCACCCTACGATGCATCGCCGGTCTCGAGACACCCGAGGGCGGGTCGATCACGTTCAAGGACCACACCGTCTTCGATGCGTCGACCCGCATCAACGTTCCGGCCTACAAGCGCAACATCGGCATGGTCTTCCAGTCCTACGCGCTGTGGCCCAACATGACAGTGCGAGAAAACATCCGGTACCCCTTGAAGGTTCGACGGATGAAGAGCGCCATCGCCGCCGGACAGGTCGAGACCGCCGCAGACATGGTCGATTGCGGAGCCCTGCTCGACCGGTATCCGTCCCAGCTCAGCGGTGGACAGCAACAGCGAGTCGCCGTGGCACGCGGCTTGGTCGCCCGACCCGACCTGGTGCTGTTCGACGAGCCCCTGAGCAATCTCGACGCACGGCTGCGCGATCAGGTGCGGTCCCAGATTCATCAACTACACCAACGACTGGGCTTCACTGCCGTATTCGTCACCCACGATCAGGCCGAGGCATTTGCGCTCGGTGACCGACTCGCCATCATGAAGGCGGGCAAGATCGAACAGTACGACACCCCGGAGCGGGTCTACCAGACCCCGTCCTCCGACTATGTCGCCGCGTTCATCGGGATGGCGAACCGGCTCGAACTCGTCCGCCGGCACGAGGGATGGACCACGCGAGCGGGGGCTCCCGTCGATCTCGACGCGGCGGGCGTCCAGGGCGACTACATCAGCGGCGATACGGCTGTGGGACGACTCCGGCCCGAAGACCTCGCACTTCATCATTCACTCGACGAGGTCCGTGCGGGTGACGTCGGCTTCGTCGGCGAACTCGTCACCTCCGAGTACGGAGGCCGCTATTTCGACGTGACGGTCGATGCCGGAGGCGAGCAGTTGTTCGTCCGCGCAGACGCGGAACGACACGGACGCTGGTTGCGTGCTGCCACCATCGGCTCTCCTCTGGTGGTGAGCTTCTCGCCCACCAAGTTGCGAGTGTTTCCGCATCCGGACGGTCACGTGGATCTCCAGGTTCCGGTGCTCGCCCAGGCCGCCCGATCGGAGGCG
Organism: Rhodococcus sp. IEGM 1305; assembly: GCF_030058635.1. Taxonomy (NCBI): domain Bacteria; kingdom Bacillati; phylum Actinomycetota; class Actinomycetes; order Mycobacteriales; family Nocardiaceae; genus Rhodococcus; species Rhodococcus sp. IEGM 1305. The sequence continues at coordinate 89,361 of NZ_JASHKX010000015.1, read as the reverse complement.
TGATGGCTACCGTTGCGGTGAGTCGCGGCGCACGCCCGTTCGTCGTCAGTACGGTGTGGCGTACCCGACTCGGGTACGGCGCACTGCTGGCGGTTCTGGCGTATCTCGTCGTGCTCCCGCTCTTCCGATTGCAGTCGCTGGCGTTCGAGGACGGCGGTCGCGGATATCAAGCCCAGTACGGCCGATACGACATCGGTCAGACCATCCGGACCACCATCGCCCTCGCTGTCTCGTCGCTCGCCATCGCCATGGTCCTCGGAACGATCCTTGCGTTCGCGGCGACCAGGCTGCCACGCCGGCTGAGCTTTCTCAGGATCGTCCCCATCCTGCCCATCGTGATGCCCGCGGTGGCCAATGTGGTCGGGTGGGCGTTCCTCCTCTCCCCCGGCCCCGGGTACCTGAACGCACTCCTGCGGAAACTCCCCTGGTGGAACCACGTCGACTCCGGACCGATCGATGTCTACAGCACACCGTGGATCATCATTCTCACGGGCTTCGGACTCACGTCCTTCGTCTACCTCTTCGTCAGCGCGGGAATGCAGAACATCAGTTCCGAGCACCTCGAGGCAGCACAGATCAGCGGTTCGTCGACGCTCGGCGTGTTCTTTCGTGTAGTGCTCCCGCTGCTTCGCCCCTCCCTGGTGTACGGCGGTGGCATCGCGCTGCTTCTCGGATTGGGCCAGTTCACCGGACCACTCCTGTTGGGACAGAACACCGGCGTGAAGGTTCTCACCACCGAAATGTATCGGCGGGTGTCCGAGTCACCGGCGGACTTCGCCGCTGCAGCCGCGGCGGGCTCGCCGCTCGTCATCTTCGGCGTCGTCGTCGTGCTGGCGCAGAAGATGCTTCTCGGCAATCAGTCACGCTTCGTCACGCACGGCGGAAAGGCATTCGCACCGGACACCGGACGCTCGGCGTGGGCCGCCGTGTGCATCTCCGCGTATGCGATGCTCGCGCTCGTCGTTCCGCTGATCGGACTCGCCATCGTGGCCGTGTCTCCCTATTGGTCGGAGACACTGTCCTGGAATCTCTTCACACTCGACAACTTCCGGGCGCTGTTCCGGACGGCGAGCATCGTCGACTCGGTGTACACGAGTCTCCTCACCTCCGTGGTGGCGGTCGCCGTCTGCGTGCCGATCGGTTACCTCACCGCCACGCTTCTCGTGCGAGGCCGCACACACAGAGTCCTGGGAACCATCGGTGACATCATCACCGCTCTCCCCCTGGGTATTCCAGCGGTGATCTTCGGCGTCGGGTTCCTGCTCACGTACACCCAGCCTCCGCTGATCCTCTACGGGACCAAAGCGGTCATCATCCTCGTCTACATCGTGCTGATGGTGCCCTTCTCCACCCGGATGCAAATGACGGCGATGCTGTCGCTCGGCGAGACCTACGCCGAGGCGTCGGCAACGAGCGGCGCGAGCCCGTTCGTCACCAATGTGCGGGTGATCCTGCCGCTGATGAGACCGACCGTGCTCAGTTCCGTCGCCTTGATGTTCATCCTGCTGACCCACGAGTTCGCCGCCTCACTGCTCGTCCGGGCCGCCACGACACAGGTGATGGGGACGCTGCTGTTCGACCTGTGGGAGAACGGCTCCTACCCGCTGGTGGCCGCGATGGCTCTTCTCATGACCGCGGTGACCAGCATCGGTGTCGTGGTCGCGATGCTCGTCGGTGGCCGAAACGTGTTGAGCAACCTCTGATATCGACCTTCCCTGCCCGAGCCGAACAAGTGACAAGGAGTCCAGATGACTGTCGGCCCTGACCGACTTCGCGACAAGGTCGTCCTACTGACGGGTGCGACCGGTGGTATCGGCGCGGAGATCGTCCGAAGGCTCGCCGAAGAGGGCGCTCACGTCGTCCTGACCGATCTCGGGAAATCGGTCTGCCAGGACTTGCTCGATACCCTCACCCAGCCCGAGCGACATGCGGCGCTCGCCCTCGACGTCTCCTCCGAGGAACAGTGGGAAGACGTCGTGGCAGCAACCGAGAGCACGTTCGGCGCGCTGCACGCCTTGGTCAACAACGCTGCCATCGGCAGCGTCGCCACAGTAGACGAGGAAACCCGATCACAGTGGGATCGGGTGATCGGGGTCGGCCAGACCGGCACGTGGCTGGGTATGAAACACGCCGGGCCGCTGATCGAGCGGAGCGGCGGCGGTTCCATCGTGAACATGTGCTCGATACTGGGAACGGTGGGCGGCCTGGGCAACAGCGTTGCCTATGCAGCCGCTAAAGGCGCAGTCCGCACGATGACCAAGAACGCTGCCCTGCACTGGGCGAAAGCGGGGGTGCGCGTCAACTCTCTGCACCCGGGATTCATCGGTACGCCCCCACTACTCGAGCGCTGGGAGGGCAGCGAGCGTCACCGCGAGATGCTGGCCGGCACCCCGATGGGTCGTCTCGGGCGGGGTGAGGAGATCGCGGCCGTCGTCGCCTTCCTGGCCGGCGACGACTCCACCTTCGTCACCGGCTCGGAGATCTACGCCGACGGTGGGTGGACGGCGGCCTGAGCTGCACAGAAGAACATGGCCTCCGCGTGATGCGGAGGCCATGTTCGTCGGTGTAGCCGTCGGAGCATCAGCGTAGGCGGCACAGCGTCTTTCCCACGGTGCGGCCGTGCAGCATCGCGACGATGGCGTCCGGCGCCGACCCGAGGCCGTCGAACACGGTCTCCTCGACTACGAGGCGACCGTCGCGGAGGTAGCTCCCGACCTCGGCCCGCATGTCGCCGAGCAGATGGTCGTACGCTCCAGCCCGGAAACCCTGCACCGTCAGGTTCTTCGCGACGATCTGAAAGAGATTGCCCGGACTCGGTGCGGCCGTGTCCGCGTCATAGGAGGCGACGGCGCCCGCCATGGCCACCCGGCCGCCTGGCCGGAGGTGATACAGGGCGGCCTCGAGGTGCGCTCCTCCCACGTTGTCGAAATACAGGTCGATGCCGTCGGGTGCCGCGCTTGCGAGCGCTCCGGCCAGGTCCGGGCTGTGGTAGTCGAATGCGGCATCGAGTTTCAGTTCGTCCAGCAGGAACCTGACCTTCTCGCCGGAACCGGTACTGCCGACCACGTAGTGACCTCTGAGTTTTGCAATCTGCGCGGCGAGGCTGCCGACCGCACCCGCGGCCGACGAAATCCACACGGCGTCTCCGCTCGTGAGTCCACCGATGCACTGCAATCCCACGTACGCCGTGAGCCCGGAACTGCCCAGCGCTCCGAGATAGGATTGCGGCGGGTGCACGCTCGTGTCGAGGCGTGTCACGCCGCCTGCCCCGGCCAAGGTTTCGCTGCCCTGCCGGACCACCGCGAACTCGCGAAAACCCTTGATGTGCAGAACCGTGTCGCCCTTCTCGAAGCCGGAGTCACGGGACTCGAGTACCTCGCCGACAGCCAACCCGGTCAGTGTCTCCCCGATGCGGAACGGTGGGAGGTAGCCCGCGGGGCCGGTGGGGCCGAGACGCATCCTGACAGACGGGTCGATCGACGACCACGAGTTGCGCACGAGAATGTCACCGGGCGCCAGTTCTTCCGGAACCGTCACCACGTCGAGGTGGAAATCCGACGGCCGGACCTTCCCCCGGGGATGGTGCGCCAGTTTCAGCTCATGACTCTGCATGGGAATCCTTCCGCACTCAGACGACGGAGAAGACGTCGCGGTCGTCTCGTCTTCGGACTGTGAGCCGGCCGCGATCGACCAACGTGTCGAGGTGGGCGAGGGTCTCACAGGTCGCGATCATTTGATTGAACGGGTCGAGGGTGGAGAACGGCCTCTCGCGACGGGTCCACGTGACCGCGTCTGCGACGGCAATCGCGGTCGCGGGCCCGAGCGAGACCAGCGCATCGCGCATGGCTATGAAGCGCCGGTCGTGATGCGCGAGAAGTTCCTCGACGCGCAGGTGCACGCTCGGTGTCGGATCTCCGTGCGCTGGGAGCAGTCGCGAGTCGGGGCGTTCGAGCAGACAGGTCAGCGACTCGAGGTAGCGCCCCAACGGCAGATCCCAGTCGCCGAGTTCGAAGCCGATCGACGGTGTGATCGTGGGCAGGACGTGGTCGCCACTGAAGAGCACCCCTTGCTCTTCGTCGTGAAAGACCATGTGCCCCTTTGTGTGGCCGGGCGTGTGCACCACGTCGAGTGTGCGCCGTCCGATCCGGACCGGACCTGCGGTGAGCCAGTGGTCGGGCTGTTCCCAGTCCGAGGGGTGGAACGGCTCCGCGGCGGTCAGAACCTCGACCGTGTCCGCAAGGAGGGTGGCACCGGCGCGGCGGAGTTCGTGCAGCGAATCCGTCGGCACGTTACTGCCGAGTGCACTGACGGCTGCCAATCCGTCAGCCTCGGCGATCCCGAGGTGGACGCGGGAGCCGTGACGGCGGCGGAGTTCGATCGCGAACGTGTAGTGATCGCGGTGCACGTGGGTGACATAGATGTCGTGAATCTGCTCGGTGCTGTGCCCGATCCGAAGCAGTGCGCGCTCCATCTCGTCGAAGGTCGTGTCGACTCGCCAGCCACCGTCGATGAGGGCCAGTCCCTCCTCGGTCTCGAGGGCGTAGACGTTCACTGCTCCGAGGCCGTCGCCAGGCATCTGGAGGGGCACTCGGTGCACACCGGGCGCCACCTCGAAGCAGCCCGGTTCCATCCAGTGCGCCCTCATGATTCACCGCTGCCCACTTCGACCATCGTTTTCTCCTCCCCCATGACGAGGATGCGCTTTCCACGCATCTGGCCGACGTTGTCCACTGCGGCTTGCCATTCCGGGCTGGCGAGTGCGGCATCGAGGTCCTCGCGAGAGTCGAAGCTCAGAATCGAGACGCCGTCCCATTCCCGGGACCGGTCGTCCATGGCGTCGAGCACCTCGGTGTGCTGCCAGCGCCGCAGGCCCGGCAGCGGGTAGGTCACGTCGGCATGTTCACCGCGCCACCACTCGATGAACTGCTCATGGCTCCAGTCGTGCGGACGAGCGGCCAAGACGATCAAGTTGTACATCATCACTCCATAACTGACCTGAATTTAGTTCAAATATCGAGAGTAAGAAAAACCACCCCTCCGCACACGCCCGCGTCACGCGCGGACGATGCGCAGGGTGGCGTCGCGAACGTGCTGGTTGAGCTGGTCGAGGGTCATGTCCCCGCCCGGTCGATACCACCGCCACACACTGACGACGAGACCGAGAATCAGCCGGGCCATCAATCGTGGATCACTGTCGGCGAATACGCCCGCACCCATCCCCCGCGCAATGAGAAGAGACCACTCTTCTTCGATCGAGTTCACCAGCGCGCGCGAGATCTGACGCTCGGCCTCTTCCTTCTCCGATTGGCGGGGAGTGGCGAGCAGATCCATGTGGCTTTGGAGGATGCGCCGCTGAAGGGCGTCCCGCGGGGTCGCTTCCAGAGCGCTGGTGACGGCGGCACTCAACGCCTCGACCGGGTCGTCGATGCCCTCGATCGCGGCGGTGAATCGCTCGAGCGACTGCGCCAGTTCGAGACGCATGATGGTCAGCAGGCAGTGACCCTTCGACTCGAAATAGTGATAGAGCGCCGTCTGGCCGATGCCCACCTCGTCGGCAATCGACGCCCACTTCGTGTGCTCGAAGCCGACCTCCCCGAAACGTTCGATCGCGGCCGTCAGGATGAGCCCGCGCTTCGAACGCGGACCATCGCGGAGCGTCATGGCTTCTACGGACACGGGTCCCCCATCCATCTGTTTGTTCGGGTCGGTACCTCAGAGACTACCTGAACTGAGGTGAAGTCGGGTCAATATGAGTGGCTGTCGGTACCCGCGAGCAGGCGTGTTGCAAGATCTACCGCATCCGGTCGAGACAGCTTCCCCACCCGATTCTGCGGCAGATCGTCGATCGTGAAGACGAACTCCGGCCACTTGAACTTCGGGAACTCGATGTCTCCGAGATATGCGACGACCTCGTCGAGGGTGATCGGATCGCCGGTACTCACGACCAGGGCCGCGGCACGTTCACCGAGTAGCTCGTCCGGAACGGGGACCACACACACCTGGGACACGGTCGGGATGCGTGCGATCGCGGCCTCGACCTCGTTGATGTCGATGTTGCGGCCCCCGCGAATGATGATCTGCTTCTGGCGCCCCATGACCCGGATGCTGCCGTCTTCGGCGACTTCGACGAGGTCGCCGGTGGGCAGGAATCCGTCCGCGGTGAGTTCCGGGGGTGCGGGAACCCCTGCCCGTGCATAGCCGACGAAGAGGGAAGGCCCCTTGACCTGGGCATCGCCCACGCGGCCCGGTGGCAGAGTAGCGCCGTGTGCGTCGACCGCCCGGACGACGGTCCCGGGGAAGGGACGACCGTCCCGCCCCAGGCGAACGTCCGGTTCGTCCGCGGGCAGCGGGGTCGTGTGCCCGAGACACTCGGACATACCGAACACACGCAGGAATGTGGTGCCGAGGGTCTGCTCGGCGCGGCCGAGCGCGCCGGCATCCATGGGACCGCCGCCGACGGTCATTGCGCGCAGCGACGTCAGCGCTCCCGCAGCGTCCGGCGCGACGGCCAGCTGAAGCGCCATGGTCGGAACGAGCATCGTCCACGCGACTCGGTGTTCCCGGACGATCTGGAGGGCGGTCGCAGGCTTCCAGCCGTCCATGCAGACCATCGGCGCGGCCAGCACGGCGGGGAGATAGAGCCCGAAGCAGAATGCCGCTACCGACGACAGTGGCACGAACGCCGCGACAGGATCTCCGGGTTCGAGGCCGACCGCCTCGATCGTGCACCGGCAGGCGTACCGGATTGCAGATTCGGACTGCACCACGCACTTGGGATGTCCGGTCGACCCGGACGTCATCGCGATCGCGATCCCGCCGTTCCACCGCTCGATGTCGCTGACCGGTGATCGCGACCAGCGCATCACCCAGCCTGCCGTCGCGACCGCCTCCTCGCAGAACCGGTCCTCCGGTACACCCCAGTGCGAGAGCGACTGCCGGTCGGCGATCACCACGTCGGGTGCGATGTCGTTCAGGGCCACGGCGAACTCCGACGGGGTGGCATGTCGGCTGAACACCGCGATCAGGCCGCCGCGCAGTCCGACGGCGATGGCCGCGGCGAGTGTGCGCCACGTGTTGTCAGCCTGCACCAGCACCGTCGGTGAGCCACCCGTCGCGGCGTCCAGCTGGGCGGCGAGCCCGGTTGCCGCCGCGACAACCTCCGCCACCGTGTGCTCCCCCGTCGCATCGACGACTGCGATGTCATCCGGAGAATTCGCTGCGCGAGCAACGAATTCGCGTGCCAGCTCCCACATTCCGCCGACCTTTCATTGAAGTGAACTAGTTTCATTATTAACTACAATGCGCACCGCACCCAGCTTTTCGTCCGTTACGGGATCACGACGGCCCTCCCGGTGATCTCGCCGCGCCGCAACTTCGAATACACGTCGAGAACGTCGTCCAACGGGTACGCGGTCGCTTCGACGGCCAGCAGGCCTCGGTTCGCGAGGTCGACCACGGCCTCGAGATCTGCTCGCGTTCCCCAGAACGGCGCAGTCACCTGCCACCCCGTCGCGAGTCCCACGTCTTTGCCCACCGTGAGCCGACCGCCGGCGCTGCCGACGGTGACCAGTCGGCCGCCGGGGGCGAGCAACTGCGCCGCCGATTCCATCGTGTCCGGCGCTCCCACGAAATCGAAGACCACATCAGCGCAGTGACGCCGGGCGACACCGGACCGAGAGGCCGCAACCTCCGCGATGTCCGACACCGCCACGTCCGCCCCCAGTCGACGCGCGAGGTCGCGCGAACTCTCCCGCGGATCGACCGCGATGATCGTTCCCGCGCCCAGTGCGCGAAGAACCTGGATCGCGATGTGGCCCAGTCCCCCGACACCGACCACCACGGAAACGGAGTCGGCGTCGACGACGTCCCGGTTGGTACGGATTGCGTGATAGGCCGTCAGGGCGGCATCGGCGAGTGGGGCGGCGCTCTCGGGGGCGAGCCCGTGGGTACGGACCAGGCACCGCTCCGATGGAACGATCATGGTGTCGGCCAGACCGCCGTCATGGCCGATGCCGTTGCCGATCGCGGTGAGACGGCCGTCCTCGCGTGCGCTCAGTTCGAAGCAATAGTTCTCACGGTTTCGGCGGCAGTTGCGGCATTGCCCGCACGACCAGACACCATGGACGACGACGGACTCGCCGATCCAGGACGTGTCCGCCGACGGGCCCGCACCGACGACGGTTCCCGCCACCTCGTGCCCGAGCGTGAACGGGAGGGGATAGTCGAATACTCCCGCGGGTGCGTCCATCACGTGCAGATCGGATCTGCACAGCCCGGCGGCCTCGACTCGGAGGAGCAGCTGATGCCCCTGTGGTTCGGGAACCGGGATGCGCACAACCCGTGCACCGTCGCCCCAGCCGGTCAGGCGTACTGCGCGCATTGTCGGAACTGCCATGAGTGTCACCTTTGCCTACCGGGCGGTCCAGCCGCCATCGACCACCAGAGTCTGGCCTGTGACGTAGGACGACGCGTCCGACGCCAGAAAGAGCACGGCGCCGTCCACTTCGCCGGGACGTCCACCGCGGGCGAGCATCGTGTTGCGGCGCACCCAGTCCGCCGAACGCTGGTTGCTGAACAATCCATCGGTCATTTCCGTGTCGAACCAGCCCGGCACGATGGCGTTCACGCGGATCCCACGTCTGCCCCACTGCCCGGCCAGCTCACGGGTCAGCCCGAGCACGCCGGCTTTCGATGCCGCATAGCTCGCCCCGCCGATAGGTGCCGTCGACACGAGCCCGACGACCGAGGAGATATTGATGATCGACGCGGCCTCGCCTGCCGGTGTGGTCGAGGCTACGGACGTGGCGAGATGAAATCCCGCGGCCAGATTGACGTCGAGAATCGAGGAGAATTCCTCCGGGCTCTCGTCCTCGGCGTTCGGCCTGCCGGGTCTGCCCGCGTTGTTGACGAGGACGTCGATCCGCCCGGCCTGCGCGAGTGCCCGATCCACGAGCGAGCGCCGGTCCGCGTCCACGGTGATGTCGCACTCGACGGGGACGACGCCGTCGACCTCGCCTGCCAGCGCCGCGAGCCGCTCGACACGGCGGGCGGCCGCGAAGACCGTCGCGCCCGCCGACGCCAGTGTCCGCGCGAATCCCATTCCCAGTCCGGACGACGCACCCGTGACGACGGCGACGCGACCGCTCAACTGGAACAGCTCGGGTACCTGCATGTGGTTGGCTCCTACTCGTGTTCGTGGCACGCGCGCGTCAGTAGACGGCGGTGCGTCCGCCGTCGACCGGGATGACGGCACCCGTGGTGTAACCGGCACGGTCCCCCGCCAGATGCACGACGAGACCGGCGATTTCGTCCGGATTCCCCAGGCGCCCGGCAGGGAGTCGGTCGATGATCTTGCCGACGAACTCGTCGTCCCAGTCCGCCGCCATGTCTGTCGCGAATCCGCCCGGCATGATGCAGTTCACCCGAACCCGGGGCGCGTATTCCTGAGCGAAGGCCATCGTCAGCGCGTTGAGGCCGTTCTTCGATGCCGCGTACATCGCCTCCGGCGGGCTGGGCCGCAGTGCGCCGATGCTCGAGATGTTGATGATCGAACCGCCTCCGGCCGCGCTCATCCTGGCGCCGGCCACCGCCATGAGCCGGAACGGGCCCTTGAGGTTGACCTCGATCGTCTTGTCGAAGAGCGACTCGGAGACCGACTCGAGGCTCGGCGACAGCGGCGCGATGCCGGCGTTGTTGACTACGATGTCGAGGCTCCCGAACTGCGCGAGAATGTGGTCGACGGCGAGTTCGATCGCGTCCCACTTCCCGACGTGCAGTGCGAGCGGTTCGGCGATGCCACCGGTGTCCCTCGTGATCGCGAGGGCCGCGGAGATGCATGCGTCCTCCTTGCGACTCGACACGATCACGGTGGCTCCCGCGGCGGCCAGCCCGCTGGCGATGGCGTATCCGAGCCCTCGGGTGGCCCCCGTGACGAGTGCGACCTTGCCTGTCAGTTCTCGCGGTGCGTTCATGCGTACTTCTTCAGTTCGAGGCGCGCGATGGTGCGCAGATGGACTTCGTTCGGACCGTCGGCGATCTGCAGTGCCCGGGTGATCGCATACAGCCGGGCCAGGATCGTGTCGTCACTCACCCCTGCCGCGCCGTAGGTCTGGACGGCATGGTCGACCACCCGATGAGCGACCTCCATGGCCGCGACCTTGATCGCGGCGACTTCCGAGCGGGCCGCGGCGTTGCCCCGGGTGTCCATCAGCCACGACGACTGGAGAACCAGCAGCCGGATCTGGTCGATCTCCATCCGGCTGCGCGCGATCCACTCCCGTACCACACCGCGGTCGGCGAGCGGCGCACCGAAGGCATTGCGCTGCAGAGCTCGTCGGCACATCAGCTCGAGGGCGCGCTCGGCCATGCCGATCGCGCGCATCGCGTAGTGCATGCGCCCCGGCCCCAGCCTGCCCTGCGCTATCGCGAAACCGTCGCCCTCGGCGCCGAGCATGTGATCGGCAGGCACCCGGACGTCCGTGAACTGGACCTCGCCGTGACCGAGCCGGTCGCGGTACCCGAACATGGGCAGATCGCGTAGGACCTCGATACCGGGAGAATCCGCGGGCACCAGGATCATGCTCTGCTGCCGGTAGGTCGGAGCGTCGGGATCGGACTTTCCCATGAAGATGATGAGCTTGCAGTCGGGGTCGAGAATGCCTGAGGTGTACCACTTCCGGCCGTTCAGGACGTATTCGTCGCCGTCCCGGCGGATGGTCGACGTGATATTGGTGGCGTCCGAGCTCGCCACATCCGGTTCCGTCATGGCGAACGCCGACCGGATCGTGCAGTCGAGGAGCGGCGCGAGCCACCGGGACTGCTGTTGCTCGGTGCCGTACATGGCGAGGATCTCCATGTTGCCGGTGTCGGGTGCCGAACAGTTGATGGCTTCGTTGCCGATCACCGAGCGTCCGACCAGCTCGGCGAGCGGGGCGTACTCGAGGTTGGTGAGACCGGCGCCCCACTCGCCGTGCGTCATGAAGAGATTCCACAGTCCGAGCTCGCGCGCCTTCGCCTGCAGGTCCAGCATGACCTTGGGCTGCTCGTGTGGGTTGTCGTTCGACTTGATCTGCTCGTCGTACACGGCCTCGGCCGGATAGACGTGCTCTTCCATGAAGTTCCGCAGCTGCTCGAGCAGTCGCTCGGTGCGCGCGGAGTATTCGAAGTCCACGTGAGGTCCTCTCTGTTCCGTCATCGCGTCACGCGGTGATCGGAGGTTGATCATGCAAGTAGCGCGGTTCCGCTGCGGATGAGCTGCGAGATGGTGTCGGGCAGCCGTTCCTGGTCGGGGTCGTGGTGGCGGCCCTCACGGTGCCGGCGCAGGTTGTGGCCCATGATCGCCGCCATCTTCAGACGGCCGAGCGCGTTGAACCAGTTCATGTCCGGCAGCGCCGGGTGGTCCCCGGTGTAGAGGTCGATCAGTTCGTCCGCGGACGGCAGGTCCGGCACGGCGCGTCCCACCCCGGGAAAGTTCGCACCGTCGGCGAATACGAGGAACCAGCCCAATTCGACCCGCGGATCGCCCAGGCTCCAGATCTCCCAGTCGATCAACGCCGCCGGCTCGGTGTCACGCGCGATGATGTTGCCGAGCCGGTAGTCCCCGTGCACCAACGTCGGTGGCAGCGCGTCGGGGAGATCGGCGGCGAGGAGGCGCAGGAGTTCGTCACCGCCGCTGACGAGGTCGGGGGGAACGGCGTCCAGGGTTCGTTTCCACCGCGCCAGCTCCGCAGCGGGTGACAACGGCTCCCCGGCAGCCGGGATCGTGTCGACCGGCACCGCGTGCAGCCGCGGCAGCACCGCGGCCGCACGGCGCATCCGCGCCGCCGCGACGGCCGGTTCGACCGGAGGGGAATCGAGCACCGGCTCGAGTGATTCCCCGGCCACGCACTCCATCGCGAACCACGCCGGCCCGTCCTCGTCGACGGCGACGATCCGAGGAACGGGAACCTCTGTCGCACCGAGTGTTTCCATGATCCGCGCCTGACGCACCATGTCGTGCCGCCCGATGGGGCGTTGCCCCTCGGGAACCGCCTTGACCACGAGGTCGCCGTCGCTGGTCGGCACTTTGTACGTCAGCCCGGAATGCCCGCCGAGGAGCGGCTCGAGTGCGCCGACATCGAGGCCGGGGCTCTGCTCGCGCAGGCGCTGGGCCACCCGGACGCCGAGCGCGCTGTTCGTGGTCATCGGCGCGGCTCCCTCGGCAGACCGAGAACACGCTCGGCGAGGATGTTGCGCTGGATCTCGTCGGTGCCGCCCGCGATCCGGTACCCGGGTGCGCCGAGCACATGCTCCGTCCACGCGAACGTTCCCCACTCGCCCGAGTCGGCAATCAGATCGCGTCCCAGCAACAGCCGGACCACCTCCGACGTGCGCGCCATGGTGTCCGTGGCAAGCAACTTGCCCACCGAAGCCTCGGGGCCGGGGTCCTTGTCGGCGACCACTGCCGCGGCCACCCGCATTCCGGTCACGCGCTGGACATAGCTGCGGGTCACCAGGTCCGCGACCTTGTCACGCTCGATCTCGGTGAGCGGCCGGTCGAGGTGACGGGCGAGTTCGACGGCGTGATCGGCGTTGGCCAGACCCAGGTTCCCGGCGTCGAGTCGTTCAGCCGCCAGCACCGTCAAGGCGACCGGCCACCCCTGCCCCACGGGCCCCAACCGGTGGTCGTCCGACAGTTCGACACCGTCCAGATAGACCTCATTGAAGGAACTGCCCCCGGTCATCTGGCGGATCGGGCGGACGGTGACCCCGGGAGCATCCATCGGGACCAGGAACACCGTGAGGCCTGCGTGTTTGGGCGCGTCGGGGTCGGTGCGGCACACCGCCACCCCCACGTCGGCGACGCGGGCGCCGGACGTCCAGACCTTGTGCCCGGTGATCGTCCAGCGGCCATTCCGTTCGACTGCCCTCGTCCGGACGGCGGCAAGGTCGGATCCGGCTTCGGTCTCCGAAAAAAGCTGACAGGCAATGATATCGGTCCGGAGCATCGCGCGCACATACCGCTCGCACTGTTCCGGTGTTCCCCACTGGGCGATCGCCGGGGCTACCAGCTGCTGAGTCACCGAGAACATTTCGGTCCGGCGCGGCACGTCGAATGCGTTCTCCTCCCGCCGGAACGCGAGGACGTAGGACATCGGCAGGCCGCGGCCACCGTACTCGGCCGGCCAGTTCATCGAGCCCCAGCCGGCGTCGAACTTCGTCTGCTCGTACGCGCGGATATGGTCGGTCTCGTCGCGCTCCTGCTCCGCTGTCCAATTCTCGAAGACGGCGACCGAGTCGGATCCCACTCCCCATTTGATCTGGGTGCGCGGTTCGGCGACAGTTCTCAACCATGCCCGCGCTTCATCCACGAACTGGTCCAGGTCGGGCATCGTTGCTTGATTCATGGCTCTTCCTCAGACGGACAGGACGGTGCAGGCGCTGATTCCGGGCGCACCGTAGACATGGGTGAATCCGATGCGCGGGTGTCCGGGAACCTGTCGGGCACCGGCCTCCCCGCGTAACTGCGTGACGATCTCGTGTATCTGCCGGAGGCCGGAGGCGCCGATCGGTTCCCCGTTGGCGATGCATCCGCCGTCGGTGTTGATCGGGATCCGGCCGCCGATCTCCGTCTCGCCGGCCGCGATCAGTTTCTCCTGTTCGCCGTGCTCACAGAATCCGCACTCGGCCATGTGCATGATCTCGGCACCGCTCTCCGTGTCCTGCAGTTGCGCGACGTCCACATCCGAGGGACCGAGTCCGGCCTGCTCGAATGCGGCGGCGGCGGTGGACGTGCTCACGCTGGGTGGGGTTCCCCGGCCCTGTATCGACGGACCGAACACCTCGAAGGAACCGAACCGGCGGGTGCCCGCCGAGATTCCGCGCAAGTGCACCGGCCTTCCGCCGAGGCGCCGGGCGGCGGCTTCACTCGCCACGACGACGGCGGCACCGCCCTCACCGGGAGAGCAGAACATGTATCGCGTCAGCGGGTCGTTGACCATGTCCGCTGCGGCGATTGCCTCGGCGGACATCGGTTCGCGGCGCCAGGCATTCGGGTTCAGCGAGCCGTTGCGGTACGCCTTCTCCGCCACGGCGGCCAGAGTCGGTGCACTGATTGCGTGCTCGCGCATGTACCGCGCGATCTTGATGCCGAAGAACTGGGTGGTGACCATCAGGCCCGCCTCGCCGTAGCCGACGGGCAGACCCCAATCCTCCGGTGCCGGGTCGAAGGCGCCGCGCGGATGTTTGTCGAATCCGACCGCGAGTGCGATGTCGGCGGCACCCGCACGAATCGCGTTGACGGCCGACACCAGCGCGCTACCGCCGGTCGCGCAACCGTTCTTGACGTTGGTGAAGGGTATTCCCGTGAGCCCGAGTTCGGCGACGAGGGTGTCGGCGAGCCCGGAACCGTCACTGCCACCGAATGCGACCTGAACATCGGTCCACCCGATGCCGGCGTCCGTCAACGCGGACGCGATCGCATCCAGCGCCAGCCGGCGACCACTCCTGCCCGGCTGACGTCCGAACTTCGACAGTCCGGCCCCGATGATCGACACGGTGGACATCAGCGGATCTCCTTCAGATAGGCATCGGTGGCGAACCGGGGCACCGGCGCCGTGGCGATCAAGGTCACCGGCGCCCCGTCGTCCAACTCGTCGAAGTCGTGGCATTCGAGCACGGCTTCGATCTTGATTCCCTCGGGGAGTTCGACGTATCCGACGGCGAACGGCGCGAAACCGTTCGGCGGCGGCACGTACGGCGGGGATTTCGGGGCGAACCGCTGGACCGTGTACGCCCAGACCGTTCCGCGTGCGCTCAGGGTGAACGGCGACATCGCCGGTCGTGAGCACTGCGAGCACAGGCCGGTGGCCGGGAACGCGACAGTCGAGCAGTGGGAGCACCGGCTCGCGCCGAGCGCAGGCGCGGTATGTGTCTCGCCCATCCTCATTCTCTCCTCGGGATTCGTCGTCGGCGTCGGATCAGCGACCGACCCAGACCGGCTCACGCTTTTCGAGGAAGGCGTTCACGCCTTCTCGTGCGTCCTCGGACTGCAGCGCGTTGCCGACGGCGAGGTGCTCCATCACCATCAGCGACTGGATGTCTGCGTCGAGACCGCGGTCGATGCACATCTTGGTGAGCTTCATCATGAACGGGCTCTTGTCGACGATCGGGGCGATGAACTCGGCGAGAAGCTTGTCGAGGTCTTCGGCCGGCGCCGACGCGTTGATCAGGTCGAAGGCCTCCGCCTCCTTGCCGGTCAGGAGTTTGCCGGTCAGCATGAGCTCCTTGGTCTTTCGAATTCCGATCATCCGCGGGAGCCGGTAGATCGGGCCTGCCCCACCGAACAGCGCGCGACGGATGTGGAAGTCGCCGATCCGGGCGTCCTCGGCGGCGATGGCGAAGTCGCAGGAGATCATGAGCTCGAAACCGCCTGCGGTGACGAAGCCTTCGAGAACCGCGACGGACGGTGTGTTCATCGAGTACAGGCGGTCGCAGACCTTGGCGGACAGCACGGCGACGTCCATCGCGGTGGTGGAGCCGACGTACTTCTCCCGCAGTTCGTCGAGATCGAAGCCCGAGCAGAAGGTGCCGTCACGTCCACGCAGGACGAGCACCTTGAGGCTGGGGTCGTTGTCGACCTCCACGATGATCTCGTCGAGGCGATGCAGCAGCTCGACGGTGACCGCGTTCTTCTTGTGCGGGCGGTTGAGCCACACACGGGCGACGTCGCCGTCCTTCTCGAGCACGATGTGGTCGGTGTCCACCATGTCGGTGTCCTTTCGAGGGAGAAACTGAACTGGATTCACTTCAGTTCTACTGGGTGGGAGATGGTCCGTCAATAGGCCGGGGCAAGAGGTTTCGATTCAGCGGCGCAGGCGCCAGGATTCAGAGCCCGACGAGATCCGCGACGCGACTGCGGTGTGCCCGTGAATCACCGAGAAGCGGTTCGTCGCCGAGCGCGCGGCGAACGTAGGAATGCGCCGCATGTTCCCAGGTGAAACCGACACCGCCATGCAATTGCACGGCCTCGAGGGCGGTGCCGATCGCCGCCTCGGTGCAGATCGCCCCCGCGACCGCGGCCGGGAGCGCCGCGGATTCCGGGTCTTCCGAGAACACGGCGGCGGCATACCGCGCCGCCGATCGAGCCTTCTCCAACTCGACCAAAGTGTTCGCCAATCGATGCTTGACGGCCTGGAAGGAGCCGATCGCTCGCCCGAACTGGTGGCGCTGCATCGTGTATTCCGTTGTGCTTTCGAGTAAACGATCGACGATTCCCACATGTTCGCAGGCCAGCCCGATCACTCCCAGGCTGTGCAGTGATGCGGCCGTCCGCAGTGCGTCGCCGGGTCCGACGAGACGCACCGCGGCCGCGTCGTCGAAGAGCAGATTCGCCTGCCGCCGACTGGGATCTATGACCGGAAGCTCCGTGCGCCGCACCGGGGCGGTACGCAGATCGACCGCATAGAGGCCGGGCCCCTCGTCACCGCGTCCGAGTAGCACGACGATATCGGCCGCGCCGCCCTGCACGACATTGGTCGAGCGGCCGGACACCGACCAGAGGTCTCCGGTTCGGGTGGCGTCGACGAAATCGGTCTCCGCGCTCAGAGCTGTCACGGTTGCGACGAGTTCGCCCTGGACGACTCGCCCCAGCAGTTCGTCGACCTGCGGGCACCTGTCGGCGGCGAGCAGGGCGTGCACTCCCAGCATCGCCGACGTGAGTACGGGTTCGCTGACCAGCGCGCGCCCGCATTCTTCGAGAACGATCCCGAGTTCGACCACGCCGTAACCCAGGCCGCCACGATCCTCCGGCACCGTCAGGGCGGCGACGTTCATCTCCTTGACGAGAAGCGACCACAACTCGGGGGAATATCCGATTTCCGACTCGGCGGCGAGTCGGCCGGCCTCGAGCGTCGAGTGCCGATCCAGCAATTGGCGGACCACCGCCCGGATGTCGTCGTGCTCGGCGACAGGCGTCATCGCCGGGGGTTCGGTCTCGGGCCAGGGACGGGAATGGGGGGTCGGCATGGAACTCTCCTCAAATTGACGTGAGTTCAGTTTAGTTTCGCCGAAGCCGTCGCGGCAAGCACTCTCGACAAGCGGCATTGGGTTGAACTAAGTTCATTTCATGACCGATGCACTCGTGATCGAGCGGTACTACGCGATCCTCGACAGCGGCCGGATCCACGATGCAGTTGCCCTGCTCGACGAATCGATCGAGTTCGCCATAGTCCTCCCGGGTACCGTCCGCAGGGGGTACAGCCGCTCCGACATGCTCGACTACCTGAGGGGACGGCCCTCGGTCGATCGACGACACGTGCTTCTCCGAACGAGCAGCGCCGGCGACGTCCAGTTCGCCTACGGCTCCGTCGTCGAGAACGACGTGAAGACAACCGGCTACTTCCTCGCCGCGATGCACCTCGACAGCGATGGCGCCATCGACGCGTACGAGGTGTCCTTCGACACGGAATTCAGCATTCTCACAAAGGAGTTGGCCCATGGGAAGCGTGACTGACCTGACCGAGACGGCCTCTCCGACTCCCGTGCTGATCGCGTGGTTCGCGATCATGGATTCGGACGATCCCGATCGCGTCCTGAACATGATCACCGACGATTTCCGGATGTCGGTTCAATTCTCCACCGGCGGTGGGAATGCCGCCGAATTCGTCGGGGATCGCGCCGGACTCGTCGAGTACCTGCAGCAACGCGAGAAGAGTGTGCTCGTACACGAAATCCTCGCGGGATCTCGTGTGGGAGAGATCGAGCTGGCGCTGGGACGCACCACACGGAACGGCGATTTCGAGGCCTCGTTCAACACGTCGGCACAGCTCGACGGTTCGGGCCGCGTACGGAGGTTGCTGATCTGCCGCACACCCGAGATCTCGTTCCCCCTCTGAAACGGCTGTGAGTACTTGTTAACCGCGGGCGGTTAACAAGTACTCACAGCCGGTGTCGGTCAGGACGTGAGGTCGTACAGGGTCACGCCGTCGACGGTGGCGGCGGTGAAGTTCTCCTGCACCCAGGTGGAGATCTCCGATGCCGTTCCGTCTCCACCCATTCCGCCTCGACCGCCGGCGATGAAGTAGTGGATCTTGCCGTCCGCCACGTACTGCTGGAACTGCTCCAGCGTGGGTGACGGATCGCTGCCGTTGAATCCGCCGATCGGCATGACCGGATCCTCGGTGGCCAGCTGGTAGCCGGATGCACTGTTGGATCCGATGGCCGCCGCGACCCAGGTGTAGTTGCCGGAATCCTGTTCGAGCAATGCCACCAGTTCCGCGCCCGGATCGCTACCGGAGAGCAGTCCCCCGGCGGCGCCGCCGCCCATGGCACCCATACCGCCCGTCCCGTCGGGGGCTCCTGCCGCCGCGCCGTCCGTTGCGCCGGCAACGGCACCGCCCGGCAAGGTGGGCGCCGCGGCACCGTCGGTGCGGCCGCCCATGCGTCCGGCACCGTCCATGCCGGCGGGGCCACCCATCCCGCCGGGGCCTCCGCGGGCGCCTTCGACGTTGGGTCCGGCCGAGACGATCGAACCGGTGTGCGGCGTCGCGATGGTGTCGACGGCGTAGGCCGTCGGACCGGCGAGCCCGGTGAACAGCGCGGCCAGCGTGACCACGGCAGCGATCCGGCCTCGGGTCAGCGCCGGGATCAGCACGGCAACCGCGGCGACGACGCCGACGACGACCACGGCCCACTTCAGCCACGGCACGAACGACGCGCTGCGTCCGAGCAGAACCCAGGACATGGCCGCGGTGGCCAGCAGTGTCACCGCGAGAACCGCCCGCACCCACAGCGTGTCCCGTCGACGCCACAGCGTCACCGAGCCGATCGCCACCAGCGCGGCCACGGCCGGTGCGAGTGCCACGGTGTAGTACGCGTGGAAGATGCCCGCCATGAAGCTGAACGTCAGTCCGGTCACGAGCAGCCACAGACCCCACACGAGGAACGACGCACGCTGGGTGTCGACGCGAGGTGCCCTGCCGCGCAGTGCGAGACCGGCGGCCAGCAGGATCAGTGCGGCCGGGATGAGCCAGGCGATCTGACCGCCCTGTGCCGCCTCGAACATCCGCGTGATGCCGGTGCTACCCCACATACCGCCACCGCCGGGGGCGCCTCCTCCGGGGAAGCCGCCGCCCGCCATGGCCTCGCCGGCACCGCCCATGGCCGCTGCCACCTCCCCTCGACCACCGCCGCCGGGCGTGACACTGCCGGTCTCCTCACCGTTCAACCGGCCGAGACCGTTGTAGCCCAGCGTGAGTTCGAGGATCGAGTTGTTCTGCGAACCGCCGATCCAGGGCCGCGACGACGCCGGCCACAGTTCGACGATCAGCAACCACCAGCCCGCGGAGACGATCATCGCGCCGAGCGCCGCGAAGCACTGGGCGAGGCGTTTGCCGAACTTCGGCGGTCCCGCGACGAGATAGGTCAGAGCAAGCGGCGGGACGACGAGCATCACCTGAAGCTGCTTGGTCAGGAACCCCAGACCGACGAACACGCCGGTCAGCACCATCCACCGGGTGCGTCCGTCCTCCACGGCCCGCAGCATCGCCCACACGGAGGCGATCATCAGCAGCACCAGCAGGGCGTCGGGGTTGTTGAACCGGAACATCAGCACCGCGATCGGCGTCAGCGACAGCACGAGACCCGCGAGCAGACCCGCCGGGGCGCCGAACCACCGCTTCACCGTGGCGTACAGCAGCGCGACGGAACCGACCCCGAGCAGGGCCTGCGGTACCAGCATCGCCCACGAGCTGAGCCCGAAGACCCGGACCGACAACGCCATCAGCCACAGCGACATCGGAGGCTTGTCGACGGTGATGGAGTTGGCGGCATCGGAGGATCCGAAGAAGAACGCCTTCCACGACTCCGACCCCGCCTGGACCGCCGCTGCGTAGAACGAGTTGGCCCAGCCGGAGGCGCCGAGCCCCCAGATGTACGCGACCGCGGTCCCGACCAGGAGTGCGGCGAGCGCCCACGGCTCCCACCGCCTGCGGGCGGGAGGTGGTTCGGCCGCGTCGACCTTCGGTTGTTCGAGGGTCGTCGTCATGCGTGAGCTCCTTCGGGGCGTGCGTTCCGGAAGACCCAGCGAAGGGCTATGAAACGACTGATGGTGGCAACGAGATTGGCGAGGACGAGGACGGCGAGTTCGACGTGCTTGGACACGTCCGGGGCCGCCGAGTGGAGGACGTACAGCGAACCGCTGGTGAGCAGCAGCCCGAAGGCGAACACGAGCAGGCCCTGCATCTGATGCCGGGCGGCACCCTCGGACCCGCGGACACCGAAGGTGAACGCGCGGTTCGCGGCCGTGTTGAGCACGGCTGTGACGAGCAGTGAGACGGCGTTGGCCCACTGCGCGCCCATGATCGGATGCAGGATCAGGTAGAGCAGCGCGTACGCGACGGTCGACGCGACGCCGATCACGGCGAACCGGGCCAGCTGCCCGACCACGCCGCGGGGAACTCCGGGCACCAGCGGCTCGCGGCCGAAACTGTCGCGCAGGCTGCCGATCGGCAGCGATCCGGTGGACAGGGCCCGGCCCACCCGCCACACGCCCTCGAGGTCGGCGACGGCGGTCGCGACGATGTCGACGCGACTGTCCGGGTCGTCGACCCAGTCGACGGGGACCTCGTGGATGCGGAGGCCTGCGCGTTCCGCGAGCACCAGCAACTCGGTGTCGAAGAACCACCCGGTGTCCTCGACCAGCGGCAGCAGGCGCTGCGCGACGTCCGCCCGCATCGCCTTGAACCCGCACTGCGCGTCGGAGAACCGCGCGTGCAGTGCGCTGCGGAGGATGAGGTTGTAGCTGCGGGAGATGAACTCGCGCTTCGGTCCCCGGACCACCCGCGACGAGCGGGCGAGGCGGGAGCCGATCGCGAGGTCCGAGTGTCCCGACAGCAAGGGCGCGATGAGCGGCATCAGGGCGTTGAGGTCCGTCGACAGGTCGACGTCCATGTACGCCACCACCTCGGCGTCGGAGGTACTCCACACCGCACGCAGAGCGCGGCCTCGCCCCTTCTCGTCGAGGTGCACGACGTGGACGCCGTCGATCTCGGCGGCCAGCCGGTGCGCCACGGCGAGGGTGGCGTCGGCGCTGGCGTTGTCGGCGATGGTGATCCGGGCGGAGTAGGGAACGTTCTCGTCGAGGTGCCGCCGCAGCCGGCGCACGCAACGTTCGAGTCCGGCTTCCTCGTTGTAGACCGGCACGACAACGTCGAGCACGGGCGCGGTCTCGGCGGTTTCGGGGGTCTCGAGTCGTCCCATGGCGCCCGGTGCGCGGGAGAGGGAATTCGTCGTCATGCGTCTTAGATTCGGCCCGTACGCTCCGATGACTCTGGACGGAGGCTGGGAGTTTCCTGTGCGCTTCGCCCCCGTGAGTACTTATTAACCGCGGGAGGTTAATAAGTACTCACGGGGGGCGAAGCCGCATAATAGCGGCCATGGGATCTGTATTCAGCGCCATCATCAACGGAGATCTGCCCGGACGTTTCGTGTGGGAGGACGAGGACGTCGTCGCGTTCCTCACCATCGCCCCGGTCACCCAGGGCCATGCGCTCGTCGTACCCCGCAAGGAGGTGGACCAGTGGCAGGACGTCGACGGTGAGATCTGGACGAAGGTCATGGACGTCGCCCGCACGATCGGGCAGGCCGTCCGCCCCGCTTTCGACGCACCGCGCGCAGGACTGCTGATCGCGGGCCTCGAGGTGCCGCACCTGCACGTGCACGTCTTCCCGGCCTACGACCTCGGCGATTTCAACATCAGCAACGCCGAGCAGAATCCGTCTCAGGAATCGCTCGACGAGGCGCAGGCGAAGCTCAAGGCTGCGCTGCGCGAACTCGGTCACGGGGAGAACGTCCCCGACTGACGGTCAGTTCGACCGCGGCAGTTCCACCCGGAACGTGGCGCCCTCGCCGGGCCGGCTGTCGACGGTCACCGACCCGCGGTGGGCGGCGACCAGGGCGGCCACGATCGACAGGCCGAGGCCGCTGCCACCGCTCTCCCGGGTGCGGGACGCGTCGGTGCGGTAGAACCTCTCGAACACCCGGGCCGCGTCCTCCTCGCTGAGTCCCGGTCCGGTATCGGCCACCTCGAGCACGACGCTGTGTTCGGTGGTGCTCAGCCGCACCGTCACGTCCGCGGTGGCGGGGGTGTGTTTGACGGCGTTGGCGAGCAGGTTGCCGAGGACCTGCCGCAGCCGGGCCTCGTCACCGATCACCTCAAGCGTCCCGGGTCCGGGGCGGACGTCGAGTGCGATGGACCGATCGGGGGCGACGGCGCGTGCCCCGTGCACGGCGTCCGACGCCACCGACAGCAGGTCGACGGGCCGGGTCTCGAGGGGACGCTGGGCATCGAGCCGGGCGAGCATGAGGAGATCCTCGACGAGGAGCCCCATCCGCGACGCCTCGCCTTCGATGCGACTCATCAGGGTTTCCGTGTCGGTCATCGCGCCTTGTCGATACAGCTCGGCGAAGCCGCGGATCGTGGTGAGCGGGGTGCGCAACTCGTGGCTCGCGTCGGCGACGAATCGCCGCATCTTCTCCTCGGAGCGGCGCGCCGATTCCTCCGACGCCTCGGTGGCGGCGAACGCGTGCTGGATCTGGGCGAGCATTCCGTTGAGCGCCACGGACAGTCGACCGATCTCGGTACGGTCGTCCCGTTCCGGGACACGCCGGTGCAAGTCACCCGATGCGATCGCCGCGGCGGTCTCCTCCACTTCGACGAGGGGACGCAGACTGCGCCGGACCACGAAGTACGCGACCACTCCGAGCGCTATCAGCACGACCACACCGATGATGAGTTGCAGCACGATCAGCCGGTTCACCGTTTCGTCGTTCTCGGTGAGTGTCATCGCGACGGTGGTCTCGGTTCCGTCCGGCGCGGTCGTCGTCAGCACCCGCCACCGCACGTCGGAGTTGTCGGTCGAGCCGACCGTCTCGGGCCCCGACGCGGGGTCCTCGGGCAGTGCGGGGGAGGCGGATTCGTCGTTGATCTCACGCAGGACCGTTCCGTTCGGCAGCGTCGTGCGGACGTAGAACGGGCTCGGTGGGCGGCCGAGGTTCGGTTCGACCGGCGGCGGCAGCGGGCGCAATTTGCCGGGCTTCGCCCACCCCTGAGCCGCGTCGTGCAGCTGGTGATCGACACGGTTGGTCAGCGAATTCTCCAGCGCCGACGTCACCGCGACACCGGACGCGAGGAGTCCGAGCGCAGAGAGCAGAAGCACGGCGCCGACGAGGGTGATGCGCAGCGGCATCGCGCGAATCCACCGTCGCGCAGGCCCGTTCGGGACAGCGGCGACCGCCTCGGCCGGCTCCCGCGGAGCCGCAGGCGCGGTCATCGCCGCGGTTCTCGCATCACGTAGCCGACTCCGCGGAGGGTGTGGATCAGCGGCGTCTCGCCCGTGTCGACCTTCCGGCGGAGGTAGGACACGTACGACTCGACCACCCCGACCTCACCGCCGAAGTCGTAGTTCCAGACGTGGTCGAGGATCCGCGGCTTGCTCAGCACGGTGCCGGCGTTGACCATGAAGTACCGCAGCAGGGTGAACTCCGTCGGCGACAGCGATACCAGGTCGCCCGCCTTCCAGACCTCCCGCGTGTCGTCGTCGAGTTCGATGTCGGCGAACTTGATGCGGGCGGACTGCTCCTCCACCGACACCTTGCCTGCCCGCCGCAGGATGACGCGCAGCCGGGTCACCACTTCTTCGAGGCTGAACGGCTTGGTGACGTAGTCGTCCGCACCGAGGGTGAGGCCGCTGATCTTGTCCTCCACCGCGTCCTTCGCGGTGAGGAACAGCACCGGAGCGTCCACACCGTCGGCGCGCAGCCGCTTGAGCAGGCCGAACCCGTCCATTCCCGGCATCATGACATCGAGGATCACGGCGTCGGGGCGGAACGTGCGCGCCGTGTCGAGTCCCTCGGCCCCGGTCGACGCCGTCGCCACCTCGAATCCCTGAAAACGCAGGCTCACGGAGAGCAACTCGACGATGTTCGGTTCGTCGTCGACGACGAGGACGCGGGCTTCGACAGGCTTCTCATTCACGCAACCCATCATCACTCGTGACGCTGGATCGTCGCTGCACGTTTCCTGCGAGGTTGCTGTGAGCCGGTACCGCCTGCTTGTGCGGGTGGGATTCCGGTCGTCAGTTCACCACGATGTTGAGGTTGAGTACTACTCCGCCGAACGTCAGGATCGTGTTGGCCAATCCGAGGGTGACACCGCTGTTGAGTGCCCCGAGCAGTCCGAGCATCATGACCTCCATCGTCGCCCCTGGGAAGGGGTGGTTGCGCGCTGTCCGTGCGCGTTGCGGATGACACTAGGTCAACTCGGAAGAATTCGCGGCGACACACGCAAGCAAACTCGCTGAATAAAATCACCCATTCTTCTTTACCGAAAAAGGGGGAAATTCTCGGTACATGAGCAAGGATGGGAAAGTTGCGCTCCGCGTGCCGGCGCCTCCGGCCGTCGCACCCGAGACAACCCCGCCGTCGATCCGACAGCGGGGTTGCGGGAGCGGAGTTGTCTTGACAGGCAGGAAGTTCAGGCTACGACGTTCAGGTTGAACACCACTCCACCGAACGTCCCGATCGTGTTGGCGAGTCCGAGGGTGAAAGCGCTGTTGATTGCGGCGAGCAGTCCGAGCATCATGATGTGCCTCGTTATCTTCCGTGGTATATGCACAGAATTCACTGTTTCGCTCGACAATAAATGAGGCGACCTCGATCTGCGAGATAATCGGCGCATTCGCGACCCGTGCGCGTTCGAGGAGTGTGTGTACTCGCTCACCACTCACGGGCGCGGAGTGCCCCGTTGGGTACCGTGGAAATCGTCGACACGACATCCGGACGAGCGCACCGTACCCGGCCAGCGACAAGACGGTGCCCGGAGGTTTGTCATGGCGTGGATCGTGCTTGTGCTGTCGGGAATCCTGGAGGCCGTCTGGGCCACCGCCCTCGGCCGATCGGAAGGGTTCACCAAACTCGGACCCAGTGTCGTATTCGGCGTCGCGTTGATTCTCAGCATGGCGGGTCTGGCGTTCGCGATGCGCAGTCTCCCCATCGGAACGTCGTACGCGGTCTGGGTCGGCATCGGCGCAGCCCTCACGGTCGGGTTCGCGATGGTGACCGGCTCCGAGAGTTCCTCACTGGTGAAGATCCTGCTGATCCTGGGCATCGTGGGATGCGTCGTCGGGCTGAAGGTCCTGCACTGACCGGATCGTGACACTCGATGCTTGTGTGTCGCGGGTTACAGTAATTCCATGAACCTGGTGTCGTTGATGACCCTCCCGGTGCGCGTCGGCCTCGCGGCGGCCGATGTCGGTCTCGGAATCGCCGAAGCCAGCCTGATGACCGTCCGGACGGCGGTCGCCGGGACCGGTGTCGTCACGGGGATGGGCACCCAGGGCAGCCCGTTGCAGGTGATCAGCCAGCTGTCGTCGCTCGCGGCCAACGACCGCCCGCTCGGGCAGGCCCTCCAGCCGGGTGGTCCGCTCGACCGCCTCCTCGCTCCCGGCGGTCCCGTCGACCGTCTCACGTCGGAGGGCGGCACCCTCGAACGCCTGCTCGAGCCGGGCGGCCCGCTCGAGCGGGTGCTCGCCAAGGACGGCCCGCTCGACCGGGTGCTCGCCGAGGACGGCACCCTGGAACGGCTTCTCGCGAAGGACGGTCTCCTCGACCGCCTCACCGCGGAGCAGGGGCCGCTCGAACGACTGACCGCGCGGGACGGTGCGGTCGAGCGGCTCACGGCGCCGGGCGGAATCGTGGACCGGGCGCTCGCCGAGAACGGCATCCTCGAGACCCTGCTGTCGGAGGGCGGCGCGTTCGAACGGCTCATCGCCGAGGGTGGCCCGCTCGACCAGATCGTGGCGCTGTCCGAGACGTTGACGGCCCTGGCGCCCAACCTCGAGCGGATGAGCGCCAGCATCGACCTGTTGCAGGAAACCGTGGGCATTCTCAGCGCCGCGGTCGGGCCGCTCGGCGACCTCGCCGGCAAGTTGCCGGGACGCTGGCTCAAGGGCAAGGGCGACCGCCCGGGCGTCGACTACACACTCGGGCCCGCCTGACACTTGACCTGAACGCAACTCGAGGTTTTACGGTCGGGTCATGACTCGCATCGAAGGCCTCGGACCTGTCGGCATCACCCTGAACATCTCACCGGACGAGACGTACCTCGACGACGCGGCCCGGCTGGAATCCCTCGGCTATTCGGCGATCTGGCTGCGGGGCGGTCAGATCGACAGCCTGGACCGGATCTCGGCCGTCGTCCGGGCGACCGACTCGATCCCCGTCGCGACCGGCATCATCCCGGTCGGCGTGTACGACTCGGACGCCGTCGCTCAGCTCTTTGCGGATCTGCAGACCACGGCGCCGGACCGGTTCGTCGTCGGGCTGGGCGGCCCGCAGGTCCCCCGGCCGCTCCGGGCGTTGAACGAGTATCTCGACAGGCTCGACCGGTCCGATCCGCCGGTGCCTGCGGAGCGACGGATTCTGGCCGCGCTGGGCCCACGCAAGCTGGAACTCGCGCGGGACAGGACCGCGGGGGCCGTCGTGCTCCTCGTCACCCCCGACTACACCGCCGAGGCGCGGCGCATCCTCGGCCCGGACGCCACGCTGGTCGTCTCGCTGATGACGGTGCTCGGCACCGACGCCGCGCGGGCCCGCGACACCGCCCGCGTTCCGCTCCGATTCCTGTCCGGGGTGGGCGGCTATGCCACGAATTTCGAGCGGATGGGTTTCGGCGCCGACGACATCTCGGGGCTGAGCGACCGGCTCGTCGACGACCTGGTCGCCTGGGGTGATGCGGACGCGATCGTCGCGCGGGTACACAGCCACCTCGCGGCCGGCGCCGATCATGTCGTCGTGAGCGAACTGGGTGAGCGGCCGGGCGAGGTGGCCCGGCAGCTCGCGACACGGTTGCCACTTCGCGCATAGGACGACCGGCCGACAGCCCCCGACCCGTGCCTCTGGTATGTATTTCGCATGACACGAACCATCGTTGCGCTGTTGATCCCTGCCGCCCTGCTGCTCGGGGCGTGCAGTTCCGAATCGACCACCACCGAGGCCGAGTCCCCGGCGAGCGCAACGACCGAGGCCACCGAGGCATCCTCCGCAGACCTGCCCGCTGTCGCGGACCTGTGCAAGGGCCTGCTCCAGTACACGAACGGAGCGGAGGCTCGCGCGCAGCAGAGCGGCGAGACGTTCGACCGTACGAAGGCCCTCGACGACCTCTTCACCCAGTCGGCCGAGACGCCGGAGTGGAAGGACGCTCCGCAGGAGCGCAAGGATCAGATGATCCAGGCCTACGACGCCGCCAAGACCGGGGCCTGCTGACCCGGATTCGCAATCGAGGACCGAAACTGTCCTCAATTCTTCGTAGCGTACCCGGTATGACCGACACGACGAAGTCCATCCGTCCGTTTCGCATCGACATCGCGCAGGAGCAACTCGACGATCTCGCCGATCGTCTCGCACGCACCCGGTTCGGCACACCCCTTCCGGGTGACGACTGGGCGAGCGGTGTGCCCACGTCCTACCTGGTCGAACTCGTCACGTACTGGCGCGACGAGTTCGACTGGCGGGCGCAGGAGAAATCGCTCAACACCATCCCGCAGTTCGTCACTGAGATCGACGGGCAGAACATCCACTTCCTCCACGTGCGCTCCCCCGAACCGAACGCACTGCCCCTCGTCCTCACCCATGGCTGGCCGGGTTCGTTCGTCGAGTTCCTCGACGTGATCGGCCCGCTCACCGATCCCGCAGGGCACGGGGGCGACCCCGCCGACGCGTTCGATGTGGTCGTGCCGTCGCTGCCCGGATTCGGATTCTCCGGACCGGTCCGCGAATCGGGCTGGGACACTACCCGTATCGCCGCGGCGTGGGCAGAGCTGATGACCCGGCTCGGCTACCACCGCTACGGGGTCCAGGGCGGGGACATCGGTGCGGACGTCTCACCCGAGGTCGCCCGCATCGCCCCGGACGCGGTGGTCGGGGTGCATCTCAACGGCAACGTCGGGGTTCCGTTCCACGAGCTGGACGAGGCGGAGCAGGCGAGCCTGTCACCGCTGGAACAGGACCGCCGCGACCGGGTGTCACGGTTCATGTCCGAGGAGTTCGGCTACATCGCCATCCAGTCCACCAGGCCCGCGACCCTCGGTGCCGCCCTTGCCGATTCGCCGGTGGGTCAGCTCGCGTGGATCGTCGACAAGTTTCGCGAGTGGACACATCCCCGCGAGACGCTCCCCCACGACGTCGTCGGCATCGACCGACTTCTCACCAACGTCATGCTGTACTGGCTCACCGACACCGCGTCTTCGTCCGCGTATGTCGGCTACATGCAATCATCCTGGGGCGCCGCCAAATCCGCGTCCGGAGTTCCGACCGCGGTCATCGTCTTCGCCCATGACGTCGGCATCCGCCGCTACGCCGAACAGGAACACGCGATCACGCGGTGGACCGACGTCGAGGACAGTGGCGGTCACTTCGCCGCACTCGAAGAACCCGAGACCCTGACCGCGGACATCCGGGAGTTCTTCGCCGGACTCCGCTGAGCGCGATACGACGAACCACCGGCCCGGGCGGGGGTCCGGCGGTTCGTCGACGGTGTTGCGTCAGTTGCCGATACCGGCAACCTCCTGGGCGATACCGGCCAGTCGCGTCTGGGCCGCGGAGACCACGCCCTGGCGATCCTTGTGGGCTTCCTCGTAGGCGACGACGGTGCGCACGTCGGAGGGATCGGTCAGTTCCTTGACCGCGGCGACCGCCTGGGACACGTTGAGGTCGTCGTAGTCGGCGATCGGGAGTTCGTCCGCCTCCAGGACGCCACCGGCGGCGCGTGCGGAATGGATCGCGTCGGCGATTCCGTCGGCGCCTTCGTTGCGAGTGACCTGCTCCGCCGTTTCGAGGGCGGCATCACGCGAGGCGGCAAGCGTCTTCACGGCGACATCGCCCGCGTGGGCGCCTCGACCGAGCAACGCGCTCAGCATCGGCGGGGTGGTGCGGGCCGTGTCGAGAGCACGGTCGATGCCACGCGCGGACCACGAGACCGGGACGTTGATCAGCCGGATCGTGGCACCGGTCGCCGCCTGGAACGGGGTGCGTCGCAGGGCCGCCGGCCCACCGAGCGCCTCCTCCGCGAGCACCGTGGTCAACCAGTCGACGGTCGCGGCGTGCGCGGTGACCAGTCGATCGGCCAACCGGACGACGTCCTGCTTCCCGGCCGCGGTCGCGAGGGCCTTCACGTACCGCGCCCGGTCGAGCAACTGGTGTTCGAGGGCGAGGTCGCCGAGCAGGGCCTCGTCGAACGGCTGCGCCTGCTCCGCCATCGCCTTCAGCGCCGCTGCCAGCCTGCTGAACAGCGGGCCGACGATCTCGGGCACTCCCCCGAGATCGCGGATGGCGCGTTCGACCGCCTCTGCGCGGAGGCGTCCGTTCTCGGCGTTCTCGGTGAGCTCTCGGCGCACGGCCTCGGTGCGCGCTTGCGCGACGCGGGTTTCGGCGACCTGGATCTCGGTGTTGGTCAGATCGAGTACGGCGTGCAGCTGGGTGATCAGTGTGGGGACGGTCATGTTGTGTCCTTTCCCGTTCTTGGGTGCGGTCAGATCAGGCGTGCGGTCAGATCAGGCTGGAGATGAGATACGCCGCGAGTAGGACACCGGCGAGAACGGCCGCGGCGGTGACGGCCGCGAGGACCGCCGATCCGGTCACGGACATCGCGGGCACTGCGGCGACGAGCGCAGCGACGAGAGCGGTCCCGAGCGAGAAACGACGGTCGGGCTCGTCCTGCTGGTTCTTCGCGTGCCGGGGTGTGCTTGTGCGGAGTGCATTGTGGGCAAGGGTCATGGTTCGATTTCCCGTCTGGAGTCGAATGCGGACCAGAGTCGGGACCACACGAGAGGGCGTTCGCCGGACGACGCTGTCGGCGCCTTCGTGCAGATCCCGGGTTTCGCGATTTACAGCGTCAGTTCGCTGACGACATCGACTGCACGGGCAGTGTCGGGTTCGGCCATTGCGTGTTCTCTCCCTACCGCAACGTCACATGCTCGAATGCGTGCGGCTCGTTCGGATCGTCAACTTATCTGCTCTGGCTGATACAGATTTCATCTTATCTACTTGGCAGTAAAGTTCAACCCATCCGAGCAAGAGAATCGGCCGATGCCGGGATGGCGGCACCAAAAACCGCCGGGACCAGCACAGATGACACACACACAGAATCTTCAGTGCGCGAGAAGACCGGGGGCGGACACCGACCTCAACCCGACGATCGGTCGAATCCTGGCAACCCGATCACCCTCCGGCTGCGCCACTTTCCGGCCCTTCCAA
The DNA here is from genome assembly GCF_030058635.1 of Rhodococcus sp. IEGM 1305. Classification (NCBI taxonomy): domain Bacteria; kingdom Bacillati; phylum Actinomycetota; class Actinomycetes; order Mycobacteriales; family Nocardiaceae; genus Rhodococcus; species Rhodococcus sp. IEGM 1305. The sequence continues at coordinate 59,073 of NZ_JASHKX010000015.1, read as the reverse complement.
CCGTGACGCCAGATCCGCGTTCTCGGATTCGAGCGCGAGGATCCTCTGAATGCCCGGGACGTTCACTCCGTCGTCCATGAGCTGCGCTATGCGCGCCAACCTGACCAGATCGTCGTCGCTGTATCTACGGGTGCCGCCGCTTGTCCGTGCAGGGGTCAGCAATCCGCGACGCTCGTACAACCGCAGGGTCTGCGGGCCGATGCCCGTCAACTCCGACGTCACCGCAATTCCGTAGACCCCGCGACACGAGCGGGGTAAGGCGTCGATGGTCACAACAGGCTCCCTTCTGCTTAAGGAACACCCGATGTTAACAAACCGATGAAATCAATCTGCAACACCAGATATAGATTTTGCATATTCCACTCAGCATGCACCCTCGGCTGCGGCGAGAGCCAGGGCAGGGTGACGTAATCTCGGAGCCGAACCGAACGCGAACCGAGGCCGCCCGGGCAGGGTTCGCGGAGGTGTCGTGGCCGCGAGTGCCACGGCCGCTGCGCCAGAGACGAGAAGACGGTGCCCCGCACTCAGGAACACGCAGATCGTTACCGCGACGCCCTCACTGCGCTCGCGGCGGCTACCCAGCGACCGGCAAATGTGGTCAACACCGGGGCGGGCTATGCGATCCGGGTCGATTTCGAGTACAACCGCTACCTTCTCGCGTCCAACGCTGCCGACGGACTGACCGACGCCGCCGAGGACACGTCCGAATGGCGGGTGAGCCTCTATCAGGGAGTCACCGACGGAACTTCGGACGAACTGCTGGCCGCCGCCGAGCACGCATGGCTCGTCGACGCGTTCGACCTCGCGTTCGCCGATATCCGGGCCGAGGGCAAATGGCAGTCGGCCGACGCCTCGTTCGACGCGTTCAACTCCACTAACGACCAGTCCACCAGCTGAGCCGGTAGGCGCGACTCAGGCCCGACCCGGGACCTCGGACTTCACGAGCTGCTCCAACTCGGCGTTGCGGGCCGCCAGGATCGCGTTCTCGGCTTCGAGCTGAAGAATCTGACCGATTCCAATCAGATTGACACCGGCCGCGACGAGTTCGGTGATCTTCTGGAGGCGCGCGACATCGTCCTCGCTGTACCGGCGTGTTCCACCGCCCGTGCGAGTCGGTGTGATCAACCCTCGCCGCTCGTACAAGCGCAGCGTCTGCGGGCCGATACCCGTCAGCTCCGACGTTACCGAGATCCCGTACACACCCCGCTGCGATCGAAGCGGCACATGAGAGGACGTCACCGGATCTCCCTTCTTCTCAGGGCGCATCAATCCTATCAAGGTCCGGAAGACACAATGTGCCGCAGGGGGTGCAGGTTCGCTCTGACCTTCGCGGACCGCGCTTCCGCGCTCCTGCATCGCAGTTTCCGGTAGCCCCGCGGTCCACCCTGCCTCATCTGATTCCTTCCCGGTTCGGTTCTCCGTCCGCGCTCGCCCTCTCGAGCAGCAATCTTGCTCATTCCGCTTGAACTTCCTGCCCCATGACTGTAGAACAAATCTATATTCTTGAACGCAGATAAGTTCTCACCACGAGGTGGGCACCAAGGAGAACCGATGACCACACACAACCCGCAGAACGCTCCCCACGACGGAGATGTCCTCGTTCTCTGCGCAGGCAGCGGCGGAGCGATCGCCGGCGGCCTGATCGCCACGCTGGCCCTCAGCGCGCTCACTCTCCTCTCCTCCCTGCCGACCTGACGGCCTGCCCGCCCCACCCTTTCCACACCGACCCTTCACACCCGACAGGACACAGCGCTCATGCCCGCCAGCTCCACATCCCACGCTTCCGCCACCACTACTGCCTCGCGAGGCGGAGCAACGATGAGCACCGAGGAAATCAAGGCCCGGATCGAGGCGATGTTCGCCGACGAGGCCACCGACACCTCCCCCGCACTCGTCGAATAGTGACGCCATCGCCGATGCCGGCAGGTCAGAGAAGGGCAGAGCCATGAACGTGTCCACCCAGCTCGTCGCACCATCCTGCGAAATCCGTCGCATCCCCTCCAGGACGACGCCGACGCATCGCACGAAGCCTGCGGCAGAGGTCGCAACAGACGACCGACGGCGGGAACGCCCGGAGCCCGCGCGACGCGAGCGCGACCAGTACCGCGACGTGCCCGCGCAGTGCGAGGCCATCGGCCGGCTCGCCGCCTCCGACCCCCGCCGCGAAGTGTTGCGCCAGCGGCTGATCGAACGTTGCCTGCCGCTCGCCGAACACATCGCCCGGCGTTTCCACGGTCGCGGAGAACCACTCGACGACCTGATCCAGGTCGCCCGCCTCGGACTGGTCAAGGCCGTCGACCGCTTCGACGCCCGCTGCGGAGCGAACTTCGTGTCCTACGCCGTCCCGACCATCACCGGCGAAGTCCGCAGGCACTTCCGTGACACGGGGTGGGCCATGCGCGTCCCGCGCAGCATGCAGGAACTGCACCTCTCCCTCACCAACGCGACGACCGAACTGACCACCACACTCGGACGCGCCCCGACGGCGAGCGAACTGGCCGAGGCCGTCGGGATCGACAAGGACGAAGTAGTGCAGGGCCTCCGGGTCGCCGACGCGTACAGCACCCTCTCCACCGATTTCCCGCTCGGCGAGAACGAACGCCCGCTGTCGGAGACGATCGGCGACGTCGACCCGGCCCTCGCCCACGTCGAGGACCACGTGGTCCTCGCACCACTGCTGGAATCACTTCCCGACCTCGAACGCACCGTGCTGGTCCTGCGCTTCTTCGGCAACATGACCCAGTCGCAGATCGCCGCGCGGGTGGGTGTCTCGCAGATGCAGGTGTCCCGGCTCCTGACCAAGACGCTGGCGGACCTGCGCGGGAAACTCGCCGACGTGGGCGGTCAGATGCTCTCGTAGGCGGCGAGGAAGTCCTCCCACGTCCGCTTGCCCGTCGCTGCGACGTCGAGTGACAGGTTCGCGCCCTCCCGGTACGCGCGGCCGGCCCTTCCCGGCATCCGCACCGGCATCATCAGCCGATGCCGTCCGGTCGCCTTCAGGTATCCGCGCATCAGCTCGGCCATCCCGTACACGGTCGGCCCGGGCAGGTCGGGCACCAGGCCGGCCGGCGCCCCGAGGGTCAGTTCCACCAGACGCGCCGCGACCTCCGCCGAGTCGACCGGCTGGAACCGCAGTCCGCCCGGAACCGGAATCACCGGCAGTTTCACCATCTTCTGCAGCATGGTCAGCACCAGGTCGTGGAACTGGGCCGCGCGCAGCGTCGTCCACGGCACCCCCGAGTCGGCCACCGCTCGTTCCGCGGCCAGCTTGGATCCGAACCAGCCGAGCGGAACTCCGTCGGCGCCGATCACCGAGATGTACACCAGGTGCTGCACCCCGGCGCGCGAGGCGGCCTCCACCAGGTTCCGCGTCGCGACCTCGTCACCCTTGGGTCCGCCCGCCAGGTGCAGAACGGTCTCGACCCCCTCCAGCGCGGGCTCTATTCCCTTGCCCTCGAACAGGTCACCGGCCAGATACTCGACGCCGTCGACCGGCTCGCGGCCGTGCCGGCTGAGAACGCGCACGTCCCGTCCCGCCGCCCGCAGCAGTGGGACGACCTGACGTCCGAGCGTGCCCGTGCCGCCGGTGATCAGAATGGGTGATGTCATGATCTCTCCAGATTCGTTGGGTGCGGGACTCGGTTTCCCGGTCTCGACAGCTGGTTTTCGGTGGATCTACTGCTAAGACACGCGGCGAGGAAGGAATGTGACACGGTGGACGACCGCGATCGGCTGACGGAGCGTTTCGAGGAACACCGGCCCCGGCTGCGGGCTGTCGCGTACCGGATGCTGGGCTCGGTGAGCGAGGCCGACGACGCCGTCCAGGAGGCGTGGCTGCGTATGAGCCGCGCCGACACCGACGACGTGGACAATCTCGAGGCGTGGCTGATCACGGTGGTGTCGCGGGTGTGCCTGAACGTGCTGCGCTCACGCGAGCAGCGGCGCGAGGAACCTCTCGACGTCCAGGCACACGACCCGGTCATCGCTCACGAAGACGGCGGCGACCCCGAACACGAAGCGATGCTGGCGGACTCGGTCGGCCTGGCACTGCTCGTGGTGCTCGACACGCTGACCCCGGCCGAGCGGCTCGCGTTCGTCCTGCACGACATGTTCGACGTGCCCTTCGACGACGTCGCCCCCATCGTGGGCCGCTCCTCCCCAGCGGTGCGGCAACTCGCCAGCCGCGCCCGCCGACGGGTGAAAGGAGCCTCCCCGGCGCCGGACACTGCGGATCTGGACCGCCAGCGCCGTGTCGTCGACGCCTATCTGGCCGCGACCCGCGGCGGCGACTTCGACGCTCTGGTCGCCCTGCTCGATCCGGACGTGGTGCTCCGGGCGGATCCGGCGGTCGGACCCACCCCGGCACCTCTCCTGATCCGGGGCGCCCGGGTCGTGGCCAGGGGCGCGCTCGCCTCCTCGGAACGGGCCCGGTCCACGCAGGTCGCCCTGGTGAACGGGGCAGCCGGGCTCGTGATGGCTCTCCACGGTCGGCTGCACCTGGTGTTGGCGTTCACGATCGCGGACGGCAGGATCACCGAGATCGATGTCATCGCAGAACCCGATCGGGTCCGCCGACTCGATCTCGCGGTTCTCGATGACTGACGGGACGCCGGTCACCCGTACAGGGTGATGACCCTGCGCGCCCCGACCCCCAGCATGGAGGTGGTCGACACTGCCCGGAGAGGGGCGCGAACGTGACTACTGCCTCGGACGACGATGCCCCACCCCAGAGCGCGGCCGCGCCGTCCCCGTTCCCGCCGATCGCCGACTACGCCTTCCTCTCGAACTGCCACACGGGGGCGCTGATCGCGCCGGACGGTTCCGTCGACTGGCTGTGCGTGCCCCGGTTCGACTCACCCAGCGTGTTCGGGTCCCTCCTCGACCGCGAAGCGGGGATGTTCCGGATCGGCCCGTTCGGGCTCAACGTTCCGGCGTCCCGGCAGTACGAGCCGGGAAGCAACACCATCTCGGCGGTGTGGAACACGCCGACCGGCTGGGTGACCGTGCGCAGCGCGCTGACGATGGGTCCGAGCCGCGGCGAGGACACCGTCACGCCCCACACACGGCCGCCGGCAGACGAGGACGCCGATCACATGCTGGTCCGCACGGTCACCTGCCTCGACGGCAGTGTGGAGGTGGAGTTGGTGTGCGAGCCCGTGTTCGACTACGGGCGCACACCGGCGGAGTGGGTTCTGGTGGACGGCGATCGGCACACCGCCGACGCGAGCGGCGCGGGTCGGACCCTCCGACTGCGGACGGACATGGCGCTCGGCATCGAGGGTGGGCGGGTTCGCGCCCGCCACGTGCTGGAGAAGGGTGAAACCCTCTACTGCGCACTGTCCTGGGCGGCGGAGCTCGCCGCACCGGAAACGGCGGAAGAGGCCGTCGCGCAACTCGATGCAACCTCGACGTTCTGTCGGCGCTGGTTCAGCCACGCACGGTTTCCCGACCACCGGTGGCGGGAGGCGATCCAGCGGTCCGCCCTGACCATCAAGGGACTCACGTACATGCCGACCGGCGCCACCGTCGCGGCCCTCACCACATCGCTGCCGGAAACTCCCGGCGGCGAACGTAATTGGGACTACCGGTACACCTGGATGCGGGACTCCACGTTCACCCTGCAGGCTCTGCACTATCTGAACCTGGACTGGGAGGCCGACGAGTTCATGCAGTTCATCGCCGATCTCGAGTCGAACGGCGATGGCGCACTGCAGATCATGTACGGAATCGACGGCACCCGCGACCTGACGGAGTCGACCCGCGACGACCTGTCCGGCTACGCGGGCGCGCGACCGGTGCGCATCGGCAACGGCGCGTTCGACCAGCGGCAGAACGACGTGTTCGGCGCCGTCCTCGACTCGATCCTGTTGCACACCGTGCGCAGCAAGCGCCTCCCCCGCCGGCTGTGGCCGCTCGTGCAGCAGCAGGCGACGTGCGCGTCCGCGGTGTGGCGCAACCCCGATCAGGGGATCTGGGAGGCCCGCGGCGCACCGCAGCACTACGTGTCGTCGAAGCTGATGTGCTGGGTGGCACTCGACCGGGCGTCGAAGATCGCGGGCATCCGCGGCGATCGCTCGGCCGAGGAAACCTGGCGTGCCACAGCCGAAGAGATCCGCGCCGACATCCTCGAGCACGGGGTGAAGGACGGGGTGCTGCGCCAGCACTACGACACCGAGGCGCTGGACGCGTCGACCCTGCTCGCCGCGGTCTTCGGATTCCTTCCCCGCGGGGACCAGCTCCTGCGCGCCACGGTCGATGCCATCGCAACCGATCTCACCGAAGACGGATTCGTCCTGCGCTACCGCACCGGCGAAACCGACGACGGACTGTCGGGGAAGGAGGGCAGTTTCCTGATCTGCTCCTTCTGGCTGGTGTCGGCACTGACTGTGGTCGAACAGGTACAGGAGGCAACCGATTTGATGGAGCGGTTGCTCAGCGTGTCCTCGCCCCTGGGGTTGTACGCCGAGGAGTTCGACACGAGCACCGGCCGTCATCTCGGCAATTTCCCGCAGGCGTTCTCCCACCTCGCACTGATCGAGGCCGCGGGGCGCATCATCCTGCACGAGCGGATGCGGGAACTGATGTGAGCCCAGGCGGGCCCCGACGTCCCGTCACCGTAGGCTGAGATCGTGTCCCGAGCAGAGTCGAATCGGACGTACAGCGGCCTACCGGTTGCGGAACGTCGCGTAGCCCGCCGGGCGCGGTTCCTCGACTCCGCCCTGTCGGTCTTCGCGGAGAAGACGTACGCCCACAGTTCGATCAGCGACATCTGTGCCCACGCCGGACTGTCGCGTCGCCAGTTCTACGAGGAGTTCGGCAGCCGCGAGGACATCCTCCTCGCGCTCTACGACACGATTCAGGACGAGGCCCGGGACGCGGTGCTCGCCGCGAACGACCGGGCGCCCTCGCGGGATCCCCGGACCGTCGCCGGCACCGTCATGACGGCGTACATCGAATCGGTCGGCACGGACGAGCGGCGGGCCAGGATCATCTTCGTGGAGGTGGTCGGGGCGGGCCCCCGGGTCGAGCAGTATCGCCTCGCGCGCCGCACGCAGTGGGCGCAACTCTTCGAAACCGTCACCCGCACGATCGACGGCGGCATCGTCGACCCGCCCGAGCGGTTCGCGATGGTGTCGATCGCCTTCATCGGGGCGGTCAACGATCTCGCCCACCACTGGAGCACCGCCTCCCCCCGGCCGTCCGCGTCGGTGCTGGTGGACGTCCTGAGCACGATGCTCATCGCGCTGGTCACCGATCAGACCTGAACCGAACTTACTCGCGAGTATTGCGATACCCGTCACACCTGATCTAGGGTCTGTTTCCAAAGTGAGACATTGACGTCTCACTTCGGCCGGGGAGGACCACATGATCGGACCGAGAGCACGACGACGCCGAATGCTGCTGGTGGGAGCGATGGTGGTGGGCACACAGCTCGCCGTCGCCGCGCCGTCCGTCGGCGCTCCCGCCGGCGACGGAACGCCGGTCGACGTGCAGCCGGCCCCTACCGTCCCCGCCTGGCCCGAGGCCGACCGGGGCTTCTACGAACCACCGGCCGACGTGGTCGCGGCGGCCGAGCCGGGCGAGATCATCGCCGCCCGCGAAGTACACCTGGCGAACCTGTCGGTGCTTCCGGTGAACGTCGACGCGTGGCAGCTGTCGTATCGCTCCACCAACTCGCGGGACGAGCCGATCCCGGCGGTCGCGACGGTCGTCAAGCCCCGGGGCACGATCGACGGCGTCCGCAATCTGCTCTCGCTCCAGCCGGCGGAAGACTCCCTCGGCAAGTACTGTGCCGCCTCGTACGCACTGCAGCAGTGGTCCGTGCCCGCGCCGCTGACCGGTCAGATCGTCGCGCCGCTGCAGTTCCTCGAGGCGCAGGCCGCCCTCGCCCAGGGATGGGCCGTCGTGATGCCGGATCACCAGGGTCCGAACGCCGCGTATGCGGCCGGGCCCCTCGCGGGCCGCATCACCCTGGACGGGATCCGGGCGGCGGAGAACTTCGAACCCCTGGGCCTGGCAGGCAGGCAGACCCCGGTCGGGTTGATGGGCTATTCCGGAGGCGCGATCGCGACGGGTCACGCCGCCGAACTCCGTGCGAGCTACGCACCGGACCTGAACATCGTCGGTGCGGCCGAAGGCGGCATCCCGGCCGATCTCGGCGCCCTCGTCGATCTGGCCGACAACAACCTGGGCGCGGGAATCGTGCTGGGCGGCGTGTTCGGCGTGAGCCGTGACTATCCCGAACTCGCGGAGTATCTCGACACGCACCTGAATCCACTCGGCAAACAGCTCCTGGCCGCCAAGAGCAACCTCTGCGTCAGCTACCAGTCGGCGCTGCTGCCGTTCGCGAACCTGCGGGGCCTGTTCGACAGCCCGAGCGGCGACCCGCTGCGCGATCCGGTGGTCGAGTCGGTACTCGACCGGACGAAGATGGGTCACCGGGTCCCGGACGTCCCGATGTTCATGTACCAGGCGAACCCGGACTGGCTGGTGCCGGTCGGGCCCGTCGACGCACTGGTGGACACCTACTGTCAGGACCCGAACGCCCGGGTGACGTACACCCGCGACCACGCCAGCGAGCACCTGTCCCTCGAACCGGTCGCGGCGGCGAGCGCCCTGATGTGGCTGCGGGACCGGTTCGCCGGGGTCCCGGCGGACACCGGATGCAGCACCCACGACGTGGGATCGATGGCCCTCGACCAGGCGACGTGGCCGGTGTGGTCGTCGATCGTCGGCGACGCGATCGCGAGCCTGCTCGGTCAGCCGATCGGCACGTGAGGGCGCGGTCCGATCAGAGGCCACCGACCTGCACGAATTCACGTGCATGAAAGACCGAGGGCCACCTTCCCGGGGGAAGGCGGCCCTCTGTGTGCGGAGGTAATTCCGCGGCGGAGCCTCCTGTCAGGATTGAACTGACGACCGCTCGCTTACAAGGCGAGTGCTCTACCACTGAGCTAAGGAGGCGGACACGCGCGCCCATCATATCCATTGCAGGAACGTCGGCCACTTCCGCCCACATTGGATAGCGTTGGAGCCATGAGTACCTCGGAGATCGCCACTGTCCTCGCTTGGCACGACGCCCTCAACTCCGGCGACATCGACACTCTGCTGTCGCTGTCGAGCGACGACATCGAGATGGGTGGGCCGAAAGGCGCCACCCAGGGCCTGGCGGCGCTGCGGGAATGGGCGTCTACCGCGGGCATCACGCTGATTCCGCAGCGAATGTATTACTACGACGGGGTGCTGGTGGTCGAACAGCAGGCCACGTGGGCGGACCCCGAGGAGACGCGTATCCTGGCCTCTGCATTCCGTGTCGTCCACGATCAGGTCATCTCCACGTTCCGCCACGAGACACTCGAGTCTGCACTCTCCGCTACCGATTTGACCGAGAAAGACCTTGTCTCCGACACGTAGTATGGCCAAGCTCACAGAAACCCTCCAACGTCTCACAGGCGACCGTCGCGCAACGGTCGATGCGGTCACCGCTGCACCCACACCGCTGCAGCCGATCGACCTCACCGACGATGCGGTGGTCGCCGAAGTACTCGACCTCGCCGTGCGTGTCGGTGAAGTGCTCCTCGCGTCGGGCACCGGTGCGATGGACACCGCCGAGCAGGTGCAGTTCATCGCCGCCACGTACGGCCTCGCCCAGTGCGATGTGGATGTCACGTACAACTCCATCGTGCTGTCCGCGTACCGCGGGCCGACCCTCCCGCCGGCGAGCACGATGCGGATAGTGCACTACCGCTCGATGGACTTCACCCGTCTCGCGGCGGTCGACCGGCTCACGCGGCGGATCCGCCGTGAGGCCGTCACCCCCAGCGAGGCGCACGAGGCCCTGACCGCGGTCACCACGGCGCCGCACCCGTACAACCGCTGGATCGCGACGCTCGCCTGGGCGTCCATGGCCGCGTCGGTCTCGGTGTTGATGGGCGGTGGGGTGCTGGTCGCATCGGTCGCCTTCCTGACGACGATGGTGATCTACCGGGTCAACCGCGTCCTCAACCGCATCGGCCTGCCGTTCTTCTTCCAGCAGGTGGCCGGTGGTCTGGTGGCCGCGACCCCGGCGGCGACGCTCTACACGTTCCAGGATCAGCTGGGTGTCGAGATCAGACCCTCGCAGATCATTTCGGCCGGTGTGGTGGTGCTGTTGTCCGGGCTGTCGCTGGTCGGTTCGGTGCAGGACGCCATCACGGGGGCACCGATCACGGCGGCGGCGCGATTCTTCGAAGTGGTCATGATGACCGGCGGCATCATCGCCGGTGTAGCCATCTCGTTGCGTCTGACCGGCGTGCTGGGTTCGACGCTGCCACCCGTCAACGTCGAGATCACGGAACTCGTGCAACTACCCGTGCTGGTGATGTCGGGCGCGTTCGCGTCGATGTTCTATGCGCTGGCCTGTTACGCCGAGCAGCGCGCGCTCACGGCCGCGTGGTTCGGTGGCGCGGCCGGCGCCCTGGTCTACATGGTGGCGCACCAGTTCGGCATCGGCCCCATCATCGGTTCGGCACTCGCGGCCACCGTGGTCGGGTTCGCCGGTGGTCTGATGGCCCGCCGCGCGCTCACGCCGCCGCTGGTCGTCGTGGTGGCGGGTATCACGCCACTGCTGCCGGGTCTGTCTCTGTACCGGGGTCTGTACGCCCTGCTCAACAACGAAGTGGTGATCGGACTGAGCTCGCTGCTGGCGGCGTTCGGTATCGGTTGCGCGCTCGCGGCGGGCGTCACGCTCGGCGAATGGATCGCCCGGACCATGCGGAGGCCGCGCATCCTGCGTCGCACAGACGACATCCGCCGCCCCGTCTTCAAGACGAGGCGGCGGAAGCCGGTCGAAACACACACACAGAAGGCGGCCTGAGGCAGTTTCAGGTGACGGCCTCTCGGCCGTCTGCCGGGTACGACCGCCGGTGTCTCACCGGACGGTCGTCCCGGCACATCGTCGCCGAAACGCGGCGCCGGGGAGGTCAGCTCTTGTCGACGCTGTGCCGTCCGCCCGACTTCTCGTCGGCCTCCATGGCCTCACGCAGGCTCTTCGGCCGCATGTCGGTCCAGTTCTTCTCCACGTACTCGAGGCACGCGGCCCGGCTTTCCTCGCCGAAAACTACGCGCCAGCCTGCCGGCACCTCAGAGAACGTGGGCCACAGTGAGTGCTGGTCCTCATCGTTCACCAGCACGTAGAAGCGGCCTTCTTCGTCATCGAATGGATTGGTGCTCATCTCGCCTCGCTTGTCGCATACGTGTCCTGTGCGTTCACACTAGCAAGCGTGCCGTTGCGGCCACGCCTTGTTACGACAGATGTAACGATCTCTCCCGCCCGCACGGCAACATTCGACAGGAGCGACGACGTGATTCCGTGCGTTTTCTCCGTGCCGCCCTGCAGATAGATTCCCGCTGCGACGTCCGGTGAAACCGCCAATCTGTAATCTCGGCCCACTTCGCGCGGCGGGTGGGTTTTCGGCGCGAGATCGCCGAGCAGAGGCTCGAGGGGTGCGGGGGTGAAACCGGTGGCCAGAATCAGTGCGTCGCAAGCGAGAGTGTCGGTGAGGCCGTCCACCCCGCTGCGGACAGCCACCTCGATTCCGTCCGAAGTCTCGTCGACGGCAATGATCTCCGACGCGCGGCGCATGAACAGGCGGCGACGCCCACGCACGCGTTCCTGGTATTCGGTCGCGTAGAGCTCGTTGATGAGCTCGATGTCGACCACCGAATAGTTAGTACTCCTATGGACATCCAGCAATCGCAGACGCTCCGCCTCCGGGGCACCGTGCAGATCGTCCACTGCCTCCGGATCGAAGATGCGGTTGGCGTACGGACTGTCGTCGGCCGGGCTGTACCCGTACCGCGAGAAGACGCTGTGGACTTCGGCTTCGGGGTAGTTTCCGTGCAGGTACTGCACGATCTCGGCGGCGCTCTGGCCTGCCCCGAGGACGACGAACCGATGGTGGACCGGGGCCGGCATCTCGCCGAGCCGGAACAGGAACTGGTGGTTGTGGAAGCACCGCGCAGAGGGGTTGGCCCACTCCGGGATTCGCTCCCGCAGACCGGCGCCCATCACGACGTTGCGCGCGATGACCGTGCTGCCGTCGGCGGTGCGGACCTCGAAACGGTCGATCACCCCGTCGTCGCCGCGGATTCCGCGTACGGTCTCCACTGCGGTGCCGTATCGCACGTCGGCGTCCACTCGGCGTGCCGCCCACTGCAGGTAGTCGTGAAACTCGTGACGAGTCGGAAAGAAGGTCTGGTGATTGACGAAGTCGACGAGGCGACCCTGATCGAAGAGGTAATTGAAGAAGGTGAATGCGCTACGCGGATTCCGGAACGTCACCAGGTCCTTCGGAAACGCGATCTGCATCGTCGCGCCGTCGAGAAGCATCCCGGGATGCCAGCCGAATCGATCCTGCTTCTCGAAGAACTGCGCGCTGATCCGCTCACGCGGGGGGCACTCCGCATTGTGTTCCTCGATGGCAATGGCCAGGGCGAGGTTAGCGGGACCGAATCCGACACCCACGACATCTCGCACTGGGAGATCTGTACCGACCGTTTCCGGCGATTCACTCATAGCTCGTTGTCCGTCCTCGACGCCACGCCGCACCCGACCCAGCCGCCGTCTGCCTTCCGAAAAGATAGTGAAGCCTATCCTTATTTCCAGCACAGTACCAAGTACTTCCGGCCCTCGCGGCGGCGAACTCCGCCCCGGAACTGCGATCTAGATCACTCTTGATCACCAGGCTCCTTCCGCCCATGCGGTGACCAGCGACGACAACTCCGACGCCCAGCCACGGACCTCCTCGGCGTCCAGCACATCCGAGGAGAACGAGAAATACGCGTGGACAGGTCCGTCACCGATCGGCTCGTAGAAACTCAGCGTCAGGTCCGAATCCGGAACCCCCACCGGCACCGGCATCAACCCACCCAGCGCGTCGAGATGACCGAGCCGGGCCTGCTCGTGATGAACGAGCATGACCTGCGGACGGAGCACCGGCGTCTCGCCGACCGCCTCCACGACGTCGGCGAACGCCACGTCCTGGTTGTCCAGCGCGTCGAGATTCGCGGTGCGGATACGCCGCAGCAACTCCACGGGATCGGGATCACCGCTCGTATCCGTTCGCAACAGAACGATATTGAAGAAGCAGCCGACCAGCGCGTCCAGCGCCTCCTCCGTGCGTCCCGCGACGAGCGACCCCAGCGGAATGTCCGTGCCGGCGCCGTGCCGTGTCAACACGGTGGCGAGTGCGGCCTGCAACACCATGAACAGGCTGGTGCCCGTCTCGCTCGCGAACTTCCGGGCCGCGCTGTGGAGTTCCGCGTCGATCTCGACCGGCACGATCTCCGCCGTCCGCGGTCCGCGCACGGCCGGGGCGGGCAGTTCGAGCCGGGACGGCATGCCGTCCAGCGTCTCCCGCCAGTAGTCGAGCTGACGCGACCGACGGCTGTCCGGGTCCTCGGGATCGCCGACGAGCGCCCGCGACCACACGACGTAGTCGGCGTATCCGATGGGCAGCGGTTCCCATGCGGGTTCCTCGCCGTGCGAGCGCGCGGCGTATGCGCCCATCAGATCACCGAGCAACGGCACCACGGACCACTCGTCGACGGCGATGTAGTGCATCGCGAGAAGCAGTGCCTGGGTGCCGTCGCCGCCGGTCACGAGATGCACCCGGAGCGGTGCGTGCTCGGTGAGATCGAGGGGCTCCTGCGCCAATTCGAAGACCGTGCGGTGGACGTCTCCGTCTCCGACGTCGACGAGTTCGAGGGCGGGCCGCACCGCTTCCTGCGCGACGACGCTGTCCCCGGCCTCCACGTACACGGTCCGCAGCGGTTCGTGCCGGGACGTGACGTCGTCGAGGGCCTGCGCCAGGATCTCGGGGTCGACGGCGTCGCGAAGCTGCAGCGACAGTGCGTGACTGGCCCGCGCCTCGGCGCCTGCCGCCCGGAACTGCTTCCAGAACCGGCGTTGCGGCCCGGACAGCGGCAGCACCCCCGGTCTCGGGTCCGCCGCCGTGAGCACCGGTCTGCCGATGGACGAGGCCCCCGCGACCATCGCGGCGAGTTCGGCCACCGTGGAACTGTCGAACACGTCCCGGATACCGATGTCGACGGCGAACCGCCCGCGGATACGTCCCACCAACCGCATCGATGCCATGGAGTTGCCGCCGAGGTCGAAGAAGTTGTCGTGGATGCCCACCGACGGCAGATGCAGGATGTCGGCGAACGCTGCGGCGATCTCCTTCTGCTCCGGCGTCTGCGGCGTGCCGTCCCCGGTCAGGGCCGACCAATCCGGCAGCGGCAGCGCCTTGCGGTCGAGTTTGCCGTTGGGTGTCAACGGGAGATCCCCGTCCAGCACGACCACGCGAGTCGGCACCATGTAGTCGGGCAGCCGCGCGGCGGCGTGTTCCCGCACGGCCTGCGGATCGATCCGCCCGGCTGCGTGACCGTCGGCCGGTGTCACATAGCCCACGAGCCGGACGATGTCACCGGACCGGTCCGCGACGACCGCCGACTGCTTCACCGCAGGATGACTTCCGAGGGCCGCGATGATCTCGCCGAGTTCGATGCGGAATCCACGGATCTTCACCTGGTCGTCGACGCGTCCGAGGAAGTCGATGTTGCCGTCTTCCCGCCAGCGCGCCCGGTCACCGGTCCGGTACATCCGGGAGCCCGCGTCGCCGAAGGGGCTGGGCACGAACCGGGCCGACGTGAGGTCGGGCCGGCCGAGGTATCCGCGGGCCAGTCCGCGTCCGGCGATGTACAACTCGCCCGCCACCCCCGGCGGCACCGGCTGCAGGCGGTCGTCGAGGACGTACGCCTGCTCGTTGGGATCGGGGATGCCGATCGGCACAGCCGAGTTCCATCCGGGCCGTGCCTGCCACAGCGTGTTGTTGACGGTGGCCTCAGTGAGACCGTACGCGGCCAGCAGGTTGAGCCGTTCCGCCCAGCGTCCGATCAGTTCCGGCGGCACGGTCTCGGTGCCCACCAGCACGGTGCAGCCCTCGGGGACGTCGCAACCCGACGGCAGCGCCGCCAGCAGGGACGGCGGAATGATCGCGTGCGTCACGGCGTGTGCGGCCATGAAATCGGTGAGTTCCGGTCCGGCGACACGGGACTCGTCGGGCACGATGACCAGGCGGGACCCCGTGCACAGTGCCATCGACAACTCGAAGACCGCGACGTCGAATCCGATCGACGCGAACTGCATCACCACCGAACCCGGGACGAGCTTCATCCGCTGTTCGGCGGTCGCGACGAGACTGGGAATCCCGTCGTGAGTGAGGATCGCACCCTTGGGTTTACCGGTGGAGCCCGACGTGTAGATGACGTACGCGGCGTGGTCCAGGCCCTGCGGGGGCCGCGGCACCTGCAGGGCGGGCCCGGTCCCGAGTTCCGTGACGACGGACTCGTCGTCGAGGAGAACGCGAGTGAGGCCGTCGACGTCCGCGATGCGCGGGCTCTCCCCCACCGTGGTCACCAGCACCCGCGCGGCGGAGTCGGCGAGCATGTAGGAGATGCGGTCGGACGGGTGGTTCAGGTCGAGCGGAAGGTATGCCGCCCCGAGCTTCAGCACCCCGAGCACGACCGCGACCATCTGCGCCGATCTCGGTACCGCCAGTCCCACAACGTCTTCGACGGAGACGCCGCGACGATGCAGCAGTGCGGCGACTCGGTCGGCGCGCACACTCAGGTCCGCGTACGTCACCTCACCGCCGGCGTCGACGACGGCCACGGCGTCGGGGGTCGCCGCCACGTGGCGCGCGAACGCCTCGTAGAACGTCTCCTCCGCCACCGGCTGTGACGTGTCGTTGAACCCGTGCACCACGAGTTCGCGTTCGTCGCCGAGGAACACGTCGAGGTCGCCGACCGCGCGACCCGAGTCGGATGCGAGGGCGTCCAGCACCTCGACCTGCCTGCGCGCGATCTTCTCCGCGGTGGCCCGGTCGAACAGGTCGGAGCCGTACTCGAGGCGCAGGTCGACCCGGTCGTCGTCGAGGTACTCCGTGAAGTTGAACACCAGGTCGAACTTGGCGGTGCGTTCCTCGAACGCCACCGGGGTGAGGGCCGAGCCGGGTGCGAGCGCCGAATCGGACGTCCGGCTGTGATAGCCGACCATCACCTGGAACAGCGGGTTCCGGGCCAGGGTTCGCGCCGGATTCACCTTCTCCACAACGGTTTCGAACGGAACGTCCGCATGCGAGAAGGCCGCCAGGTCGGCGTCACGGACCCGTGCCAGCAGCTGGTCGAACGTGGGGTTGCCCGACACGTCCGTCCGCAGCACCACGGTATTGACGAAGAACCCGATCAGGTCGTCGAGACCCTGTTCGCTGCGGCCGGCGACCGGCGCGCCGATCGGCAGGTCGTCGCCCGCACCGAGACGGTGCAGCAACGCCGCCGACGCCGCGTGCAGCACCATGAACATGCTGGTTCCCGACGTCCGGGCGAGCGCACGCAGGGCCCGCGTCGTCGCGGCGTCGAGCGTCGTCTCGATCGCACCGCCGGCGAAGCTGGGCCGCGCGGGACGGGTGCGGTCGGTGGGGAGCACCAGCTCCTCCGGCGCCCCGTCGAGAGTCTTCGCCCAGTAGTCGAGTTGACGGCTGACGAGGCTGGACGGGTCCTGTGGCTCACCGAGGACGTCGCGCTGCCACAGCGTGTAGTCGGCGTACTGCACGTCGAGCGGTTCCCACGCCGGCGCCGAGCCCTGGACGCGAGCGGCGTACGCCGTCATCAGGTCCCGCAGGAACGGGCGGTCCGACCATTCGTCGGTGGCGATGTGGTGCAGCACGATTGCCAGCACCTGCTGGTCCGCGACCCGGATGAGGCTCGCGCGCACCGGGATCTCCGTCGCCAGGTCGAACGGGCGGCCGACGGTCTCGGTGACGAGCCGCACCAGATCGGCCTCGGTGCCGTCCACCACCGCGACGTCGGGCCGGGCGTCTTCGAGGATCACCTGCACCGGTTCGCCGTCGTGCTCCCCGAACACCGTTCGCAGCGATTCGTGCCGCGACACGACGTCGGTCAGCGCCTGCTCGAACACCCCGGGGTCCAGTGCACCCTGCAGTCGGAGGACGATCGGGAAGTTGTAGGCGACGGCGGGGCCCGCCCCCTCCCGAACCGAGGTGCCTTCCATCTGCTGCAGGAGCCACAGACGTTGCTGCGCAGCGGAGAGCGGCAAATGCTCGGGCCGCGGCCTGGCAACCAGCACCGGACGGGTCGAACCGGTGTCGTCGCCGATCCGGGCGGCGAGTTCGGCGACCGTCGGTGCTTCGAACAGGTCGCGCAGGGTGAGGTCGGTGTCGAGCGTGGCCCGCGCCCGGCTGATCAGCCTGGTGGCCAGCAGCGAGTGACCGCCGAGGTCGAAGAAGTCGTCGTCGACCCCGGGGGCGGGGACGCCGAGGATCTCCCCGAACAAGGCGGACAGCACCCGTTCGGCGTCGGTGCGGGGTTCCGTGCGCGCGCCGCCGCTGCGGCCGAGCACGTCGTCCGCCGACGGCAGCGCCTTGACGTCGAGTTTGCCGTTGACCGTCATCGGTAGGCTGTCGACCTCGATGACCGCGGCGGGCACCATGTAGTCCGGCAACGTTGCGCGCAGCGCCTGTGAGTACTTGTTAACGTCCCGCGGTTGATAAGTACTCACGGGTACGGCGTAGCCGACGAGCCGCTTGAACCCACCCGGGCCCGAATCGACGACGACGGCGGCCTGGCGGACGTCGTCCAGAGCTTCGAGCGCGGACGCGATCTCGCCGAGTTCCACCCGGTGACCGCGGATCTTCACCTGATCGTCGGTCCGGCCCAGGAAGTCGAGGTTCCCGTCCTCACGTCTCCGGACGAGATCGCCCGTCCGATACATACGTACGGATTCATCGAACGGGTCGGCGACGAAACGTTCCGCCGTCAGCGCGAACCGGTCGAGGTAGCCGCGCGCCAACCCGACCCCGGAGATGTACAGCTCGCCGGGAACGCCGTCCGGAACCGGACGCAACCACGCGTCCAGCACATAGGCGGACGTGTTCCAGATCGGGGTGCCGACGGTGGGTGTCACGCTGTCGGCAGTACCGGCGCCGAGGGTGTTGATCGTGTACTCGGTGGGACCGTACAGGTTGTACCCGACCGTTCCGTCCGTATCGCGCAACCGGTTCCATACCGAATCCGACACTGCCTCGCCGCCGAGGAGTACGAGTGGCGGCCGGTGCCGCCCCGGACCGTCGTCGAGCAGACCCTCTTCGACGAGGTGCTGCGCGTACGTCGGCGTCACGTTGACGACGTCGATCGCGTGGGCGTCGCAGTAGGCCACGAGCGCCTCGGCATCACGCCGCAGGTTCTCGTCGCAGATGTGGACCTCGTGGCCTTCCACCAGCCACAGCAGTTCCTCCCACGACATGTCGAACGCGAACGACACGGTGTGCGCGATGCGCAGCCGCCGACCGCCCGCGGCAGTCACGACGGGTTCGAAGATCGCCTCACGATGGTTGAACTGCATGTTGGTCAGACCGCGGTACGGGGTGACGACGCCCTTCGGCTTGCCCGTGGACCCGGACGTGTAGATGACGTACGCCGGATGGTCCAGGCGCCCGGGGGTTCCGGGCGCGAAACCGCCGAGTTCGGCCTCCGACAGCGGTCCGGACGCGACCGCGCCGAAGTCCACGGTGTCGACGACCAGCGTGTCGACCATCGCAGCGGCGAGCGTTCCGGCGATGTCCGACATGGTGACCAGGACCGTCGGACGCGCGTCGTCGAGCATCGCGACAAGTCGCTCGGCGGGGTGGTCCAGTTCGAGCGGCAGGTACGCGGATCCGGTGCGCAGCACGGCGAACAGCGCGACCACCATCTCCACCGTCCGCGGCAGTGCGAGCGCGACGATCCGCTCCGGGCCCGCGCCGTGGCCGAGCAGGACCCGGGCCATCCGGTTCACGTCGGCGTCGAGTTCGGCGTAGCTCACGGTGCGGTCGCCGAACACCAGGGCCGTGTCTTCGGGCCGGCCGCGGGCCGCGTCGGCGAACAGATCGGCGATGGTTCTGTCGGGCAGGGCCTTCCGCTCGACCGGCACGGGCATTGCGGCACCGGCGATTCCGCCGACCACACCGGACAGGTCGGTGGACCACTCCTCGAGCACGGTCAGGTACCGCGACAGCATGCCTTCGACCCGCGACTCCGAGATCTTCTCGGGGTGGAACTCGAACTTCACCTTCACGCTCGCGCCCGGGGTCACGACGACCGTGACCGGGTAGTGCGTGTGATCGATGCTGTCGCCGCCGCTGATGTCGTGCGCCGCATTGAGCGCCGACACCTGCTTCTCGTCGACGAAGTTCTGCAGCACGTACAGCACGTCGAACAGCTGCCGGTGCTCGGACACCCGCTGGATTGACGCGAGCCCGAGGTAGTCGTACGGGGTCAGCGCCAGCCGCTCCGACTGGATTCGCCGGAGCAGGTCGGTGACGGTCTCGTCGGCCCGCAGCGTCGTCCGGACGGGGACGGTGTTGAGGAACATTCCGGCCACCGCGTCGATGCCCGGGACTTCCGGTGGGCGTCCGGCCACGGTGGTGCCGAACACGAGGTCCCAGCGCCCGGTCTCGATTCCGAGTACGACGGCCAGCGCGGCGCTCAGCACCGCGTTGAACGTGACACCGGCGCCGCGGGCACCGGCACGGAGCCGTTCGCTCAGTTCCTCGGACAGCACCGCGTCCCGGCGCTGCGGCGGCTGCGGCTCCCCCGCGACCGTCGCGGCCAGCAGCGTCGGTTCGTCGAGCCCGCCGAGCGCGTCGGTCCACGCCGACTGCGCGGCATCCGCGTCCCGGGTGGCCAGCCACCGCAGGTAGTCCTCGAAAGATCCCTCCGGGGCGGCGAACCCGGAGTCGTCGCCACCGGTTTCGTAGAGGGCGAGCAGCTGACTGACGACGAGGCCGTTGGACCATCCGTCCCACAGCAGGAACTGCCGGTTGATCACCAGTCGGTCGTGGGAGTCGCCGAGCCGCAACACCATTGCCCGCCACAGCGGCGGGGAGGTGAGGTCGAACGGTGTCAGCCGGTCCTGCGCGGTCAGCTGTTCGGCGTAGGCCGCGCGTTCGGGCTCGTCGAGTTCCCTGAGGTCGAACTCGGCGATGGGCACGTCCAGGCCGGCGCCGAAGAACTGCACCGGCGCGGGCAGGCCTGCATTGACGAATCCCGCTCGCAGCGTGGGATTGCGTCGCTGCAGGGTGCGCAGCGCGGCGGCGAGCCTGTCGGTGTCGAGGCGGTGCGCGAAGTCGAGTGAGAACTGTGCCGTGTAGATGTCGGCGCCGGAGTCGAACCCGGCCTGGAAGTAGAGACCCTCCTGCAGCGGCGACAGCGGCAGCACCGTGTCGACCCCGCTCGGGCTCGCCGCGACGATCCGGTCGATCTCCTCCTGCGTCAACGCCACGAGGGGAAGGTCGGACGGGGTGATCATCGCCGGTCCGTCGTGCTCTCCTGCGGCGTCGGCCAGTTCACGCAGTGCGGCCACCCAGCCGTCGCTCAACGCGAGGACGTCGGCCTCGCCCAGGTCGGCGTCCGACCAGGCGAAGACGGCCTGCAGTTCGGTGCCCCGCTCGGACTCGTCACACAGGGCGTTGATCACCAGCCGGTACGGGCCACCGAGATCGGCATCGGGATCTGTTGCCAGCGAATCGGATTCGACCGCGGGAGTCCACGGTCCGGGCACCGCGTGCGGCATCCGCCCCAGGTAGTTGAACAGCACCTGCGATTCCGCCCGTGCCGCAAGAAGGCCCGCGGTGCGCCCATTGACGTACCGCAGCATGCCGTAGCCGATGCCGCCGTCGGGGGCGCCGCGCAGCTGCTCCTTGACGTCCTTCAGCGTCTCGAGTGCGCCCGTCCGGCTGCGCAACCGGACGGGGGTGACGTTGGTGATCCAGCCGACGGTCCGGGACAGATCCACGCCCTCGGCGAGTTCTTCGCGGCCGTGCCGCTCGAGGTCCACCAGCAGGTCGTTCTCGCGCCCACGGCCGGCGAGCCACCGATCGGCCGACAGCCGCAGGGCCGCCAGCAGCACATCGGTGACGTCGGCGCCGACCACGGCGGGAACGGTGGTCAGCAGCGCCGTCGTGAGTTGCGGATCCAGCAGCACCGTCCGTCGTGCGCCACTGCTCACCACCGCGTGCCCGTCGGTGCCCCGCACCAGATCGGCACCGGGTTCGGTGACGCGCAACCAGTGGTCGAGTTCGGCGAGCCGGGCAGGGGCCTGCGCCTGCTCGGTGACGATGCGGGCGAATCCGCGCAGCGACGTGGGCACCGGGTCGAGCGCCGCGTCCTGGCCACTGTCGGCCGCCACCCACGCCATGGCCAGATCTTCGATCAGCGTCCGCCACGACACCCCGTCGATCACCAGATGATGCGCGACGAGGAGGAGCCTGCCCAGCTCCTGCGGGCCGGCGTCGAACCACACCGCCGACAGCATGGCGCCGTCGTCAGGGGCGAGCCGGTCGGTCGCGGCGCCGGATTCTGCTGCCACGATTTCGCGCAGCGCGGCGGCGTCGAGTCCGGTGACGTCGACACGACGCAGTTCCAGGTCTGCGGATTCGGTGATCTCGAGCGACCACACACCCGGCGCATGCCGGGTGAGCTTCTGCCGCAGGCCGTCGTGGTGACCGATCACCGAGTGCAGCGCGGCAGTCAGGACGGTGGCGCTGGTGCCCGCCGGTGTGTGGAGCAGAACGGCCTGGTTGAACCGGTTCTTTCCGCCACTCCATTCGGACAGCCGATGGACCACCGGCAGGGGCGACAGGACACCGGTGCCCGACTCCTCCACGCGCGGGGCCGACGCGACGACGGTGGCCGCGACCAGCCGTGCGAGCGCGGCCGGCGTCCGCTGTTCGAAGATCTGCCGCGGGGTGACGGTGATCCCCTCCCGGCGAGCGAGATTCACCAGGCGGATGGCGAGGATGCTGTCGCCACCGAGCGCGAAGAAGTCGTCGTCCACCCCGACAGTCCCGACACCGAGAACCTCGGCGTAGTGGGCGGCCAGCACCGCTGCCGGTCCGCTCTCGAGGACCGGCGCGGACGTCGCCTGCCCCGAACTCATGTGCGCGGAGAAGTCCGGCGCGGGAAGCGCTGTGCGGTCCAGCTTCCCGCTGGGGCCGACCGGGAACTCGGGCACGATCACGAACGCGACGGGCACCATGAACTCCGGCAGGGCCGCAGCCAGGCGCGCACGGACATCGTCGACGTCGGCGTCGCCGACGACGTACCCGACCAGTTGTTGCCGACCGGGCCGGTCCGTGCGCACGACGGCGGCGGCCTGCCGCACTCCGGGGCACGCCGCCATCTGCGCTTCGATCTCGCCCAGTTCGATGCGGAAGCCGCGCAACTTCACCTGATCGTCGACCCTGCCGAGGTACTCGACCGCGCCCTCCGCGTTCACCCGGGCGACGTCACCGGTGCGGTACATGCGGGACCCGGTGTGGGAGAACGGATCGGCGACGAACCGCTCGGCACTCAACCCGGGCCTGCCCAGGTAGCCGCGGGCCAGCTGTGGCCCCGACAGGTACAGCTCACCGGCGGCGCCCGCGGGCACCGGCTGCAGGTACCGATCGAGCACGTAGAGGCCGGTGTTGGACGTCGGCAGGCCGATCGGCACGGAGGGCGCGGACACGTCGATTCCCTGAACGGACGCGGCGTAGCTGACGTCGACCGACGCCTCGGTCGGACCGTAGAGGTTGTCGAGCTCCACTCCCGGCAGGAGTTCGGCGACGCGCCGGGCGGAGGCCACGGGAAGCGCCTCACCGCTGCAGGAGATGATCCGGAGTCCGGTGCACCGGGCGGCGGCGGGCTCGGCGAGGAACACCTCGAGCATCGAGGGCACGAAATGCACACGCGTGATCGACCGCCGGACGATGACGTCGGCGAGGTACGCCGGGTCCTTGTGGCCGTCCGGCCGCGCCAGCACGAGGGTCGCCCCGGCGAGGAGCGGTCCGAAGAACTCCAGCACCGACACGTCGAAGCTGGACGGCGTCTTCTGGAACACGTTGTCTGTCGGGGTGATCGGCCGGAACCGCTGAACCCACAGCAGACGGTTGACGATGCCGGCGTGCGGCACGACGACCCCCTTGGGCCGTCCCGTCGAGCCCGACGTGTAGATCACGTAGGCGGGGTGCTGCGGCGCGAGCGCGACACCGGTCAGCGGCTCGGGCGAGTACCGCTCGGCGTCCGATACCCGGACCTGCGGAACACCGGACCCGGACCCGGAGAACGGCACGGTGCCGTCGGTGAGGACGCATACCGGTTCCGCGTCCTCCAGCATGAACGCCAGCCGGTCGGCGGGGTAACCGGTGTCGAGCGGAACGTAGGCGCCGCCCGCCTTCCCGACCGCGAGGAGCGCCACCATCAGGTCCAGCGAACGGGGCAGCGCCACCGCCACCTTCGACTCGGGTGCCACCCCGCGGTCGACGAGCAGTCGGGCGAGGCGGTTCGCGCGCGCATGCAATTCGGCGTAGGTGAGGTGTTCGTCCTCGAACACGACGGCCACCGCGTCGGGTGTCCGCTCCGCCTGCTCCTCGAGCAGCGCCGTCACCGTCGTGTCGGGGAACTCCACCTCGACGTCGCGCAGTGCCGCGTCGATCGGCTCGCGCGACGCCAGCGCGACGGAAGACACGTTCTGGTCGACGTCCCGGGTCAGCTCCGCGAGATACGCCACCATCGACTCCGCGAACCGGGTCGCGGTCGCCGCATCGATGCGGGCGTCGTCGTATTTCAGCTCGAGTGTCAGCGCGTCGCCGGGCATGACGATCAGCGTCATCGGGTACGGCGGGTGCTCGTCGAACCGGATGCCGGTCAACTGCACCGCACCGGTGGGATCCGCCACCGCGCCGTCGCCGAGCGGATAGTTCTCGAACACGACGAGCGTCTCGAACAGGTTCTGCAGTCCCGCTTCCCGGCGCAACTCGGGCAGGCCCAGGTACTGGTGGTCGAGCAGCGTCGACTGCTCGTGCTGCCACCGCGCGAGGGTCTCGGCCACCGTGTCGGTGGGCCGGTACCGCAGCCGGGTGGGCACGGTGTTGATGAACAGGCCCACCATGGTCTCGATACCGGGCAGGTCCCCGCCGCGGCCCGACACCGTCGAACCGAACACCACGTCCTCCCGGCCGGTGAGACGACCGAGGACCAGACCCCACGTGCCGTGCACGAGGGTGCTGAGCGTCAATCCGCGGGCCCGGCCCACCGCGGACAGCGCGACGGTGTCGTCCGACGGCAGTGTCACTCGGACACTGTGTATCCCGGACTCCCCCTTCGACGACGGCGTCGGCAGGTCGACCGGCTCGGGGGCGTCGGCGAGCGCCTCCCGCCACACGGCGAGCGACGCCTGACGGTCCCGCGCCCCCAGCCATTCGAGGTAGCTCCGGTACGGCGTGGGCGTCGGCAGCGCCAGCGGCTTCCCCTCGACGCTGTAGAGGGCCATCAATTCCCGCAACATCACCGGCACCGACCACCCGTCGGCGACGATGTGGTGAATCGACTGCAGCAGAAGAAACCTTTGATGTTTCACCTGCGCGAGCGTGTAGCGCAGCAGGGGGCCGCGCTCGAAGTCGAAACCCCGGGCCCGGTCCGCCGCCAGCACCTGTTCCACGCGCTGCTCCGGATCCGCGACGCCGGTGAGATCGAGCACCTCCATCGGCACCTGGACGTTTTCGCCGACCACCTGCACGACCCGGCCGTCCGATACCGCTCGCACGCCGACGCGGAGGGCCGCGTGCCGGTCGACGACCGCCTGCAGCCCGCGGTGCAACGCCGCAGCGTCGACGGGACCGGTCAGTTCGATCACCTGCTGCACCACGTACGGGTCGGTGCCGGTGTCCTCGAACGCCGACTGGAAGTAGATGCCCTCCTGCAGCGGTGTCAGCGGAAGCACGTCGGCCGCCCCCGCCAGCGCGTCCACGTCCGGCTGCGTCAGCGACACCAGCGGGAAGTCCGACGGCGTGTGACCGCCGAGACGGTCGATTCCGGCCAGCACCCGCAGCACCGCGGTCCACTCGTCGGCGAGCGCCACGACGGCATCACGATCGAGCACACCGGGCGCCCACGTCAACGTCGTGCGCAGGACGGGGCCGTCGGCTCCGTCCTCGGCAATCACGTCGAACGCCAGCGCGTGCCCGAGCGGCATCCGCGGGTCGTCCGCGCCACCCATGGCGCGGGGCAGCCAGTCGACGCCCTCCGCGGACGTCACCCGTCCGAGGTAGTTGAACAGCACCTGCGGGGTCGGCGCGTGCGCGAGTTCCGGCTTCGGGACACCGAGGTAGCGCAACGCGCCGTAGCCGAACCCGGAACTCGGGATGCGGCGCAACTGGTCCTTCACCGCCTTCAGCGCGTCGGCGATTCCCGTCTCGTCCGCCGCCGCACCGGGGTCGAGCACCACCGGGTAGACGGTGGTGAACCAGCCGACGGTCCGGGCGAGGTCGAGGGCGGGTCCGTCGCTGCGGCGCACGAGGTCTTCCTCGCGTCCGTGCCCCTCGAGGTCGAGGAGCACCGGGCCCGGCCCTCCGTCTCGCCACCTCTGCAACGCAACCGCGACACCGGTGAGGAGCGCGTCGTTGACGTGTCCGTGGAACGCCGCGGGCACGGTGGAGAGCAGCGGCCGGCTGAACTCCGGAGGCAATGTCACCGTGAGGGTTTCGGCGTCGCCGGCGAGGTCGAGGGCGGGATCGAGCGCACGCGAACCGAGGAGCGGGTCTTCTGTGGTCGCCGCGTCCACCCAGAAGGACAGTTCGTGGTCGAAGGCACCCGACCGCGTCTGCTCGTCGAGCAGCTCGGACCAGCGGCGCAGCGACGTCCCGACCGGAGCGAGTTCGGGGACGCCCCCGGCCGCCACGGCTGTTCCCGCGCGGGCGAGGTCTTCGAGGATTATGCGCCAGGACACCCCGTCGACCACCAGGTGGTGTCCGATCAGCAGCAACCGGCCGGGACCCTCGGCCGCGGAGAAGAGGACGGCCTGCACCATGGTGCCCGCATCCGGGTCGAGCCTTCCGACGGCCGCCCGTGCCTCGATGTCGAGTTGCTCGGCGCTGCCGTCGGATTCGACCACCCGCAGGATTCCGTCGAGCGTCGCCGGGGACGGTTCCGGCACGGACAGCGTCCAGCGGTCGCCCCCGCGGCGGAGGCCGCTTCCGTTACCACGGACGAGCGTCGCGCGCAGGGCGTCGTGCCGCTCGAGCACCGCGGCGAGTGCCGCCTTCGCGGCATGCTCGTCGAGGGCGGCCGGAGTCTGCACGAGCACCGACTGGTGGAACGCGGCGATCTCACCACCCCGCTCCGCGATGCGGGCGACGATCGGGGTGCTGCGGACCTCACCGACGGCGACGTCGTCGGGGTCCACGGCGGCCGCGGTCCGGCCGTCCTGGACCCGGGCGAGCGCCTCGGCGGTGCGGAGCTGGAAGATCTCCCGCGGGCTGATCGAAAGACCTTCCCGCCGAGCATGGTTGACCAGCTGGATCGCGACGATACTGTCGCCACCCAACGCGAAGAAGTCGTCGGTGACGCCCACCGACTCCACCCCGAGGACACCCGCCATCAGCGCACACAGGGTTTCCTCGGCAGCGGTGCGGGGCGCGACGTTCTCGCCGGCCGCGCCGAGGTCCGGCTCGG
Organism: Rhodococcus sp. IEGM 1305; assembly: GCF_030058635.1. Lineage (NCBI taxonomy): Bacteria > Bacillati > Actinomycetota > Actinomycetes > Mycobacteriales > Nocardiaceae > Rhodococcus > Rhodococcus sp. IEGM 1305. The sequence goes on along the minus strand of NZ_JASHKX010000015.1, from coordinate 32,484 downwards.
GCAGCGCACGCCTATCCAACTTTCCGTTGGGGGTGAGCGGGAACCGATCGAGGACGACGAACGACGACGGCACCATGTACTCCGGCAGCTTCGACGACGCCCAGACCCGCAGTTCGGCGACGTCCGGAACCGAATCCTGCTTCGCCACGACGTAGGCCGCGAGATACTTTGCCCCCGACGGCGTCTCCCGAACGACGACGGCACTGTGCCGAACGTCGGGATGCGACACGATGCCCGCCTCGACGTCCTCGAGTTCGAGTCGCATGCCCCGGATCTTCACCTGATTGTCGGCGCGGCCGAGGAAGTCGAGGGACCCGTCCGGCGCCCACCGCGCGAGGTCACCGGTTCGATACAACCGGGAGCCGTCGTTCGCGAACGGGTTGGCGACGAAACGGGACGCCGTCAGCCCCGGAGCGTCCACGTAACCGCGGCCGAGGAGGAATCCGCCGGCGTACAGCTCACCGCCGGTGCCGAGCGGCACCGGGTTCAGGTGTTCGTCCAGCACGTACAGCTGGGTGTTGGGGTTCGGGCGACCGATCGACGTCGCGATCCGCGCCGCATCCTCCCGATAGATCACGTGCGACACCCCGATCGTCGCCTCCGCCGGGCCGTAGCCGTGGTACAGCGTGATGGCGAGCTGCGACCGGAACCTCTCGAACAGGCGCGGTGTGAGAACCTCACCGCCACACCACACGTGCTTCAGCGCCGCCAGCCGATCCGTGCCCCGCGACAGGTCGAGCAGCACGTCCAGCATCGACGACACGAGGTAGACGAACGTCACCGACTCGCCGGCGATCAGGTCCAGCAGATACTGCGGGTCCCGCTCCCCGCCGGGCTCGGCCACCACCAGCCGGCCACCCGCCACCAGAGGCAGCAGAATCTCGTTCACGGAGATGTCGAACGACAGCGGCGCCTTGAACAGCGACGCGTCCGCGGGCCCGAAGCCCAGGATCTCGTCGCGCTGCCACAGCAGTCGCGCGCAGACGGCCTCGTGACGGATCATGGCGCCCTTGGGCCTGCCCGTGGAACCCGACGTGAAGATGACATACGCCAGCCGCGAACCCTGCACGGTCACCGCGGGCGGCTCGGTGGGCTCCTCGGCGTACGCCCACGCCGCGAGGTCGACCGGCACGGCCCGCTCCCCCGCGTCGGCAACTCCACCGGGCCCGGTGAGCACGAGCGCGGCCCCGGCGTCGGCGAGGACCGACGTCCGGCGGTCCTCCGGCCACGACGGGTCGAGGGGCACGAACGCCCCACCCGCACACATGACGGCGAGCAGTCCGATGACCATGTCCGCCGATCGCGGAAGACCGACCGCCACAACTGTTTCCGCCTCGACACCGCGGGCGCGCAGGTGATGGGACAGCTGCGCCACGCGTTCCCCGAGTTCGCGGTAGGTGAGCCGGGTGTCGCCGGCGATCAGGGCCTCGGCATCCGGCGTCCGCGAGACCTGAGCGTGGAAGAGGTCGGGAACCGTCACCGATTCCTGCGGGGACGCCGTGTCGTTGAACTCCACCAGCAACTGCCTGCGCTCGGCCTCGGTCATCGGATCGAGCGAGGCGATGGGCTGTGACGGGTCGGCGACGAACTGCCCGACGAAGTGCTCGAGCCTGCGACGATGCTCCTCGAGCTCGGCGCCGAGACCGGCCGGGGCCCGGAGATCGATCTGGATGGGCTCCGAATCCTGCCCACCGCGGATGGAGAAATCGAGGTCGCGGACCGGTCCGGTGGCCGAACCCCGCACCCACGCCGGGAACCCGCCGAACGTCAGCGAATGCTCGAACATCATGGAATTGATTCCGGGACCGAAGATCTGACGGTCCGGATCGATCGACCGCAGGTCGCGGGCGAGGTCCTCGCCGCGGTAACGCCCGTGCCGCAGCACCGAGATCAGCGCCGTGTCGATGCGGGTGGCGAGCTCACCCACCGTCATCTCGGGATCCACCTGCACCCGGAGCGGCAGGATCGTCGAGCACATTCCGGGGATGCGGCGCAGTTCGCGTCCGACCCGCGCCGTCATCGGCAGCGACAACGTGAGGTCGCGGCGGCCGGTGAACCGGTGGATGTACGCCACGATCGCGGCGAGCGGCAGCCGGGTGCGCCTGATCCCGGCGTCGGAGGCGAAGGTGTAGATCGCGTCGGCGTCGTCCCCGTCGATCTCGACGACGGCGGAGATCGGCGCCCCGGTGTGGTCGACGACCTGCGGGAGCAGCCGAGGCGGCTCCGGCGCATCGATCACCTGCTCGATCCAGAAGTCGCGGTCGGACGCGAAGCGCGTCGACGCACGGTAGTCGCGGTCGGACGCCACGAGCGTGTCGAGGGGCCACGGTGCCGTGGACGTCTCGAGTTCCGGGTGTTCGTATCGATCGACGACGTCGGCCACGAGCAGAGTGATGCCGTATCCGTCGATGAGGCTGTGGTGGTAGCGCTGGTACCAGATCACCGACTCGTCCCCGGTGCGCAGCAGGGCGTGCCGGAACAGCGGTTCGTCGCCCTCGACGTCGACCACGGTCTCCATGTCGCGGTCCATCCACACGCGCGCACGTGCTTCGGGATCCTCGTCGCCGCGCAGGTCCACGACCGCAAGGGTCCACCCGTCGGGGGCTGTCGGCACCTGCAGCAGTTCGTTGCCGTCGCCTCGCTCGAAACGCACGTGCAGGGCTTCGGCCCGTTCGACGGTCTTCCGGATCGTCTCGGCGGCACGGTCCAGGTCGATCCGGCCGGCGACCTCGACGACGAGCGAGAGGTTGTAGACCGGGCTGCCCGGGTTCAACTGCTGCCCGACCCACACCTCGGACTGCGCGGCCGTCACCGGCAACGCGACAGGCGCCGAACCGACGCGAGCCGAGGAAGAAGTGCGCTCAGCCGAAGTGCGCTGGGGGCGAGCAGCCGCCGAGTGGTCCGGAGACATGGTGATCCGATCGTCCGTCGAGAGCGCCCGTCCAACGACGGGCACCCGAGGGAGTTTAGGTTAGGCTACCCACCAGCAACAAGCCGGTTGCCGGCAAGTTCACAGGTGCCAGTTATCACAGCGGCAATTCGAGTTCAATCACCACGAACGCGTGTCCCCCGCACCGCCGCCGGCATTCACCCCGCCGAAGCGGTCCCGACGTCGCCTTCGACCGCGTAAACATACCGCGCGTTTGCGGGTTCGGCACGCTGGTGGTGGCGGCGACCGCCGGGGGCAGCCGCCCAGCAACCTAGTGGTGCCAGACCGCCGTGTTCCCACCGCGACGCTTGGCGGCGTAGAGGGCGATGTCCGCATGATGGAGCAGTTCGTCGACCGTGCGCGCCGACGTGCTGCGCGCCATCCCCACGCTGAGGGTCACGACGAGGAGTTCGTCGCCGACGTCGATCGGTGTCGTGATCGACGCGAGCATCCGGGTGACCACGTCGTCGACGTCGTATTCGTCGACGTCGGGAAGGATGGCGACGAACTCGTCGCCGCCGAGCCTGCCGACCGCGGCCGGCGCGCGCATCGCGAGGCGCAAATGCTCGGACACCCCCTGCAGGATGCGATCTCCGACGCGATGCCCACGGGTGTCGTTGACGTCCTTGAAACCGTCGACGTCGAGGAACAACGCGACAGCAGGTCCCGCGCCACGCTCGAACAGACGCTGCAGATGCTCCGTGATAGCGGCGCGATTGAGCAGTCCGGTGAGACTGTCGTGCGTGGCAGCGTGCAGAAGAAGCGCGTGCGCCTCCTCCGCCTGCTGCTGAGCGGTGACCTCCGCGGTGACGTCCCGGAAATGCACGACCAGCGCGCCGGAATCGGCTGCGGCGGTCACCTCGATCGTCATCCCCGGCGAGTACAGCGAGTCCACCCGGGTCTGCTGCTCGCGGCCGGTGGCGAGAACCTTGCGGCACAGTGCGTCGAAGTAGCTGCCCTGCGTTTCGGGAAGAACCTCGGTGACGACACGGCCGAGCAGTTCGTCCCGCGACCGCCGCACGTGCCGCAGGCAGCCGGAATTGACGTAGATGATCCGCAGGTCCTCGTCGAGCGCCATGAACCCCAGGCCCACCCGGTCGAGCAACGACGCGAGCTGCACGTCCCGGCCAGCCACGTGTCCGAGTTCGATGACCACTCCCGTCAGCTCGACAGGGGCACCGGACGCATCGGTGGTGACGTCGATGCTGCGGGTGAGGATGTACCGGGTCGACCGATCCGCCAGCACGATGCGGAACACGCATTCCGCGCCGACGGACCCGGCGGTGTCACCGAACATGCGACGCACCGCGCCGATGTCTTCGGAATGGACCCGCTCCCGCCACAATTCGAGCGGTGGCCGGGAACCGTCGTCCTCGAAGATGGCGGCGGCCTTTTCATCCCACCACAAGGCCCCGTTCACGACGTCGTACCGGACGATGCCCACCCCGAGGCGCGGAATACCCAACGCCATCAGAACCTCGCCGTCACCGTGATCGCCGCAGCCGCTCGGAATTGTCAGTTGGCGAGGAACTCGAGCAGCACCTTGTTCACCACTTCGGGCTGTTCGAGGTAGCCGTAGTGCCCCACGTCGGGGATCTCGTAGTACCGGGCCGACGGGATCGCCTCGGCCACCTCACGCGAGAGATACGGCGGGATCATTCTGTCGTCGGCGAACCCGATGGACAGGCACGGTGTCGTGATGGCCCGGTAGGCCTGCCTGCGATCGAAGCTGCGGTCCATCTCCATCTGCGCGCGCACGCCGTCCGACGTCCGGCCGCCGCTGAACTCGAACAGGTCGAGCCAGTCGCGGGCCGTGTGCGGGTCGACGAGCGACGCGGGCGACAGATTCATCACGGCAGTCACCGCGGCCCGGTACTTGGCCGGGAGTTCGACACCACTGTCGTGGAGGGCGCGCTCGCCCTCGGTGAGGGTTTGCTGGAAGTAGTCCATGCGGGCGTGACCGGCGAGGAACGCCGCCTTGTGCACGAGGTCGGGCCGGGTCAGGGCCAGTTCCTGCGCGACGCGGGCACCCATCGAGGTGCCGACGACACGGGCCGGTCCGCCGCCGAGGTGCTCGATCAGTCCCGCAGTGTCGGCGACGAGGTCGTCCATGGTGATCCCGTCGACGCTCTCACCGGACGGCGCGATGCCTCGGTTGTCGAACGTGCAGACGCGGTAGCCGGCGTCGATGAGCGCAGGGGTCTGATGCAGATCCCACACCCGTCCCGGGCTGCCGGTTCCCATGATGAGCACCACTAAATCGCCGGATCCCTTGACCTGGTAATTCAGGGGGATCCCGTTGATCGTGGCGATCGTCATGTTGCCTTCCTTCCATGGGCGGTCTCACCGTTTTAGATTGGATAGCCTAAGCTGGCTTGGCTGCCGCTTGCATGCGGCGCTGACCGACAAGCTCGTCCAGGAGGACCGCGTTGAGAGTCGCCACACTCGGATATCAAACCTGGGGTCACCGTACCCTGCAGGCCCTGCTCCAGTCCGACCATGAGGTCGTCCTCGCGATCACCCACCCCAAGAGCGACCACGTCTACGAACAGATGTGGGCGGACTCCGTCGCCGACCTGGCCACCGAGCACGGGGTGCCCGTGCACATCGCCACCAAGCCGGACGAAAACTTCAAGTCCGCGCTGAAGCAGGCCGACCCCGACATCGTCGTCGCCAACAACTGGCGCACCTGGCTGCCACGGGACGTCTTTGACTCTCCCCGCTACGGCACCCTCAATATTCACGACTCGCTCCTGCCCAAGTACACAGGATTCTCCCCGCTCATCTGGGCGCTCATCAACGGTGAGGAAGAAGTAGGCCTCACCGCGCACCTGATGGACGAGGAACTCGACGCCGGCGACATCGTTTTGCAGAGGTCGACGCCCGTCGGGCCGACGGACACCGTCACCGATCTGTTCCACCGCACCGTCGACATGATCGGCCCGATCACCCTCGACGCACTCGAGCTGATCGCGTCCGGTCGCACGGACTGGACGCCGCAGGACCGCTCGCAGGCCACGTTCTTCCACAAGCGTGCCCCCGAGGACAGCCTCATCGACTGGACGTGGCCCGCCGACGCGATCGAACGACTCGTCCGCGCGCAGTCCGACCCGTACCCGAACGCCTTCACCCATTACAAGGGACAGCGTGTCCGGGTTCTGAAGGCCGCCGTGTCCGAAGGAAATTACGGTGGAACGCCCGGGCGTGTCTTCATCCACGAAGGCGACGGAATGGTCATCGTCGCCGGGCCCGACGCTCGCACGGGTCAGAACAAGGGCCTCAAGATCCAGCGCGTCCGGCTCGACGACGGCACCGAACTCGCCGGCACCGAATTCTTCCCCCACGGCGGCGGCTACCTCAGCTGACGCCCGTGCGCCTTTCTGGTAGCGGGAGCTACCAGAAAGGCGCACGGGGCGGAACGCCCTACCGCCCCTCCCACGCCGACCAGAGTTCGGCGTAGCGCCCACCCGCGGCGACGAGATCGGCATGTGGACCCTGCTCGACGATCCGGCCGTGTTCGAGGACGACGACCCGATCGGCGGCGGCCGCCTGCGTCAACCGGTGGGCCACCACCAGCGTCGTGCGACCACGGGTCGCGGCCTCGGCCGACGCCTCGAGTTCCCGCGCACCCGCGCTGCCGGCTTCGGCGGTCGCCTCGTCCAGGATCGCGACCGACGGGTTCGCGAGGACGAGTCGCGCCAGAGCCAATTGCTGTGCCTGGGCGGCGGTCAGCTCGTGGCCGCCCTCCCCGACCACGGTCTGGACGCCGTCGTCCAGTGCGTTCACCCAGCCGTCGGCGCCGACGGCCTTCAGTGCCATCGCCGCGTCTTCCTCGGAGGCGTCGGGTGCGGCGAGCCGAAGGTCGTCGATCAGCGGTCCGGCGAACACGTGGACTTCCTGGCTGACGATGGCGACCAGACGGCGGAGACCCCCCGGCTCCAGATCGGGCAGCGCGGTGCCGCCGATGCGCACCGACCCGGACGTCGGGACGATCGAACCGGCCGCGATCGCCGCGACCGTCGTCTTGCCCGCTCCGGTCGAGCCGACGAGGGCGACACGTTCACCGGACTTCACGTGCAGGCTGATGCCGTGCACCACTTCGTGGCTGCCGTCGTAGGTGTGCCGGACGTCGGCGAGTTCGAGCGTCGAATCGGCGGCCTCCCGGACGGTGGCGGTCCCGGTGCCCGACTCGTCGTCGAGGTCGACGACGCCGACGAGCCGGGCCAGGCTCGCACCCGCCGACTGCACCTCGTCGAACGTGTACATCAGCATGCCGATCGGATTGAACAACCGGTGGAAGAGCAGTGCCGCGGTTGTGGTTTGGCCGACGGTGACGATGTCCGCGTTCACCAGCGCGAATCCGGCGGCGAGGATGGTGGCGAGCCCCACGAACTCGGCCCGGTTGCCGCGCCCAGCGAACCGGGTGAACAGTGCGAAGACGCCGACGGACAGGTCGCGGGCCTTTTCCGACGCACCGTTGATCTGCGCCAGATGGCTGTCTTCCAGACCGTAGGCGCGCACCGTCCGGGCACCCTGCATGCTGCTGATCAGGGCCTGCGAACGCTCTCCCATCGCCACGCGTTCGGCGGCGTACACCGGTGCGGACCGCGGCAGGTACCAGCGCATCGCCAGCGCGTACATCGGCAGCGCGACCATGCCTGCGAGCCCGAGCCGCCAGTCGATGCCGAGCATCGTGACCATGCTCAGCACCACCAGCAGGACAGCCGTGACGAGGTTGGGGACCACGTCGGTGACGGCCTTGCCGATCACCGCGACGTCGTCGCCGACCCGCGACAGCAGGTCGCCCTTGCCGACGCGTTCGACCGTCTGGATCGGCAGCCGGAGCGCCCGGTCGACGGTGCGTTCGCGCAGATCCGCCAGGATTCCCTCGCCGAGGCTACGGATCAGGAACGACGCGAACCCGGCGCACACACCGCCGATCACGGCGGCGGACGCGATCACCGCGACCACCCACCCGATGGTGGACGGCGGCGCACCGTCCTGCACCCGGTCGACGAGGACGCCGAAGACGTAGACGGGGACCAGCGCCATACCGGCCGCGACGGCGGCGACCAGCAGGGTGGCGACGCTCCGGCCGCGGCGGCGTCCCAGTTCAAACTTCAGCCACGCCCACGTGTCGCGTGCGTTCGCGATGGGCAGCAGTTCACTCATCGCAGGACCGCCTGACGGTAGTTCGCGTTCTCGGTCGCCAATTGCGAGTGCGTGCCCTCGCCGACCACCGTTCCGTCGTCGAGTACGACGACGCGGTCGGTCACGGACAGCAGCGCGGGGCTGCTCGTGATGAGGATCGTCGTCTGCCGGTCCTCGGAGTCGCGATGCCGCAGGTCCGCGATGCCGCCCGCGATCGTGTGTTCGGTGACCGCGTCCACCGCGGTCGTCGGATCGTGCAGCACCATCACCGGCGACTGCGCCACCAGTGCACGCGCGAGGGCGACCCGCTGCCGCTGACCACCGGACAGCGAGGACCCACGGTCGGCGACCTCGTGGTCGAGGCCCTCGGGGTGTGCTTCGACGACGTCCACCGCCGCGGACGCGGAGAGCGCCGCCTGCACCTCGGACGCCGTGGCGCCGGGCCTGCCCGCGGTCACGTTCGACGCGACGGTTCCGGAGAATAGGTCGCCGTTGTGCGGCTCGACGAGCAGCGCCCGGCGGGCCTGCGCGAGATCCGCGTCCGACAACCGCACTCCGCCCACCGTCAGTTCGCCGTCGTACCGATCGGGCGGAACCTGCCCGGACAGCAGCGCGGCCAGCGCCTCCGCGTCCTGCGGGCGGTACGCGACGACACCGAGCAGTTCGCCGGGGGTGACCCGGAGATCCAGCGCGCTCAGGGACCGGTAGGACACGCCGCTCAGGCTGAGTTCGCTGCCGTCGAGTGTCCGGCCGGACCCGGCGGGCAGCAGGGGTTCCGCGTCCAGGACCAGGGCGAGACGGTCCGCCGACGCGCGGGCGAGGGCGAGGAACCCGGGCAGGCCGGCCAGGACGCCGAGCGGTTCGATGAAGAACTGGGACAGTCCGACGACGGTGATCAGTTCACCGATGGTGATGCGTCCCTCGAGGGCGAACCAGCCGGCGACACCCGCGACACCGACGGCGAGGAGGGCGCTGACGGTCATCGACACCCCGGCGAACACGGCGGAACTCTTCGCCGTGTGCAGGGTGGCGCCGAGCGCGTCGCGGCTGGCCGTCCGGTATCGCCGCGACGCCGACACCTCTGCGCCGATCCCGCGCAGGGGCCGGAGCCCGCTCACGAGGTCGGTGGCCATGGCGGACGCCCGCGCGACGGCGGCCTGCTGATCGGTGGCCCGGCGGGTGATCAGCGGCGCCGCGAGTTGGAGGAGACCGAGGATGACGGGGGTGCCGATCAGAACGGCGAGTCCGAGGGGAACGTCGATCAGCAGCAGGGCGACGGCGGATCCGATCGCCGCGGTGAGGGCCGCCGCGGCCCTCGGTGTGATGTCCGCGATCCAGGCCGCGCGGTCGGCGTCCGACGTCGACACGGACAGCAGCTCACCGGCCCGCAGGTCGGTGCGCACTCCCCGCGGGTCGAGGATGCGGTGCGCGACCTCCATCCGCAGCTGGTGGGCCTCGTTCTGCATCGCCACGACGATGAACCGCGCACCGAACCGCCACGCCGCGGTGAGCACCAGGAACAGCAGCGCCAGGGCGCACAGCCACACCGCGAGAGCGAACACGTCTCCGGTCGCGACGGCCCGGTCGACGATCACACCGATCGAGATCGGGACCAGTGTCTCGGCCACCTGATGCAGGCAGACGAGCACGGTGCCGATCCCCAGCCGAACACGATTCCGCACCAGCGTGCGACGCAGAATTGCGGTGCCACCAGTCTTCACGCGCGTAACTCCCAACGCCGACGCTTCCCCACCCACCAACGAAGTAAGCAGACCCTAACTAGATGAACCCTAATCGATGGGCAACTAGCGTTGACATGCCCGGTTCTCATAGAGTCGCCGATACGAACTACTGCGCGTGACGCAGCAGCAAGCCCGAGAGGACAAAGATGGCCGCGAAGACGACCGCCGAAAACGACATCGCGGACGAGGATCTCGAACCCCTAGCCGACGAGACCGCCCGCCAGGCGCAGCGCGTTGTCGCTGCATACGCCGAAGATGCCGACGAGTGCAGGATGCTGCTCTCCATGCTCGGAATCGGACCCACCAGCAAGCTCGACTGAGAATTTCATCCACTTCGACTGCGAAGGAAGCCCGTGGCTGCCAGTTCGGAATCGTCAGCATCGTCATCACGCTCGACTTCTGATCCTGTTTCCGGGCAAGCCGACTTCGTCGTCGTCGCGAACCGACTCCCCGTCGACCTCGAACGCCTTCCGGACGGCACCACGCGCTGGAAGCGCAGCCCCGGTGGCCTCGTCACCGCGCTCGAGCCGATCCTGCGCCGCAACAAGGGCGCATGGGTCGGCTGGGCGGGGGTCGCGGACGCCGAGCTCGATCCCGTCGTCGAGGACGACCTGGAGCTCTACCCGGTTCCGCTGAGCGCCGCGGAGATCGCCGACTACTACGAGGGCTTCTCCAACGCCACCCTCTGGCCGCTGTACCACGACGTCATCGTCAAGCCCGAGTACAACCGCGACTGGTGGAACGCGTACGTCGAGGTCAACCGGCGCTTCGCGGAGGCCACGTCGAAGGCGGCCGCGCACGGCGCCACGGTATGGATCCAGGACTATCAGCTGCAGCTCGTTCCGAAGATGCTGCGCATGCTTCGCCCCGACCTCACCATCGGATTCTTCCTGCACATTCCGTTCCCGCCGGTGGAACTGTTCATGCAGATGCCGTGGCGCACCGAGATCATCGAGGGCCTGCTCGGCGCCGACCTGATCGGGTTCCACCTCCCGGGCGGTGCCCAGAACTTCCTCTACCTGGCCCGCAAACTCGCCGGTCAGCAGACGTCCCGCGGCAACGTGGGCGTGCGCTCCAAGCTCGGCGTCGTGCAGGTGGGATTCCGCACGGTGCGCGTCGGCGCGTTTCCGATCTCCATCGATTCGGGGCAGCTGGACGAACAGTCCCGATCCAAGTCGATCCGGGACCGCGCCAAGAAGATCCGCAAGGAACTGGGCAATCCCAAACACATCATGCTCGGCGTCGACCGCCTCGATTACACGAAGGGCATCGACGTCCGCCTCGCCGCGCTGCACGAGTTGCTCGACGAGCAGCGCATCGACCCGGCCGACACGGTGATGGTGCAGTTGGCCACGCCGAGCCGCGAGCGGGTCGACAGCTACGTGCAGATGCGCGACGACATCGAACGCAAGGTGTCGCGGATCAACGGCGAGTACAGCGAGGTCGGCAGGCCGGTGGTGCACTACCTGCACCGGCCGATCCCCCGCGAGGAGCTGATCGCGTTCTTCGTCGCCGCCGACGTGATGCTGGTGACTCCGCTGCGTGACGGCATGAACCTCGTCGCCAAGGAGTACGTGGCGTGCCGCAGTGATCTCGGCGGCGCACTGCTGCTCAGCGAGTTCACCGGCGCGGCCGCCGAACTCCGTCAGGCGTTCCTGTGCAATCCGCACGATCTCGACAGTGTCAAGGACGCGATGGAGCAGGCCCTGGGCCAGCCGAAGGAGGACGGCCGACGCCACATGCGGGCCCTGCGCAGGCAGGTCCTCGCACACGACGTCGACCGGTGGGCCAGGTCCTTCCTCGACGCCCTCGCTCACGGCGGCGCCGCCGGCCCCGCGCTGATCGCGCCCGCCGAGGCTTCCGAGTCCGACTACAACGAGGACGCGACCGGGGAGAACTGACCTCCCCGGCTCAGCTGACCGGACGTCACCAGGAAGCCGACGAAGTCGCGGATCGTCTCGTCGGCGGGACGCGGAACGTAGCCGAGTTCGGACCGCGCCTTGGAGCCGTCGATGACGGGCGCCGCGAGCAGCGCCGACATCGCCGACCGTGACAGAACGTCGGATCCGAACCGGGCCCCGATCGGTTCGGCGATCGGCAGCACGCGTTCGATGACGCTGAGTGGGAACGAGTACAGCGGCCCCCGACGACCCGCCGCACGCGCAGCCCTCCTCACGGCATCGTGCATGCCGAGCATGTGCCCCGAGATCAGGTAGTTCTCACCGGTCCGGCCCTTTTCCCCGGCGGCGATCAGTCCGGCGGCGACGTCGCGGACGTCGACGAAGTCGAAACCGCCCTGCACCGCCGCGGGAACCCGGCCGCGAGCGGCGTTGCGCAGCAATGCGTTCACCCGCGACAGTCCGTAGTCGACGGGCCCGTACACCCCGGTGGGATTGCAGATCACCGCATCGAGCCCGGCCTCGACCACTTCGCTGAGTTCGATCTCGCCCGCCCATTTGGACCTGTCGTACACCGGGATCGACGCGTCGACGGACCGGGGTGAGTTCTCGTCGAGCGTTCCGCCGCAATTGCTCTGATCGAAGGAGTGCACGGAACTGCAATGCACCATCCTCCGAACACCCACTGCGAGAGCGGCTTCGGCGACGGTACGCACGCCCTTGGTGTTGACGGTCCAGGCGAGGTCGTCCTTCTGAGCGAGGGTGATCATCGCGACCAGGTGGTAGACCACCTCGGCGCCGTCCAGCGCCCGCTTCATGGATTCGACGTCGAGTACGTCGGCATTCACCCACGTGACCCCGTATTCGGGTGCGTACCGGGAACGCACGCGGTCGATTGCGGTCACCTCGTGCCCAGCCTCGACCAGCAGATTCAGCAGATTGTTGCCCACGAATCCCGCGGCGCCGGTTACTGCAACCTTCATCGACGACTCCCCGTTCGGTTGTGGCCAGGCGACGCAGCGTCGTGCGTCGGCAATCGGCCAGGAGACCCCGACAGTACTAGAACTTGTTTCATTTTGTGAAGGGGGTGACTGCCTCGACGAACATCCGCACTCGTGCGATCTCGTGGGATCGGTGTGCGAACTCCAGCAGGGCCACACCCTCCCACCCGGCAGCGCGCACGGATGCCGTCACGGTACGCCCCGCCACGATCATCTTGCTCCACTGCAGGTCACGGAGACTGTCCGCGAAGTGAGTGGGCGAGAGCCGGGCACCCGTCGACAACTCGAGAACCGCACCGGGAGCAAGCCTCTCCGACATCGCGGCCGCGTCCTGACGCCGGACGGCGACCAGAAATCCGGTGGCGGCATTCCTGCCCGGACGCCCGACGGTCCGCAGGCCTCGCACGAAACCTGTTACACCGAGAACGCCCTGATTCGCGAGAAGTTGCGGTGCCAGCTTCACCGACGCCGCCGCGCCCCGCCACCCCGCCGCGGCCAACTGGGCGATCATCACGGACAGTTCCCAGTGCGCATACAACCCGTCGACGGCCACGACACCCGACTCCGCCACCAGGTCGTAGCGCAGGTGCATCGGCACCGTCAGCACCACTCCCGTCGACATCCGGGTCTCGAGGTCGAGGTCGCGGACCACGGTCATTCCGCAGACCACGTCCCGCTTCACATGGAATGTGATCGAATTGGGGGCGATGAACGTGTCGTAGAACCGTTCGATCGCCTTCGTGCCGACGTGTGGCCGCGAGCCCACCGGGTCGTTGACCCGAGCGCCGTCCGAGAACAGCCCGACCCACGCGGCGCGGTCGTGCACCGCGACCGCGGACGGTGAACGCCCCACGGCAGCAAGGAGTTCCGCCACGGTCGGCGTGGAGTCCGGCACCGCTACACCGGGGTCAGCTGATCGACGAGCCAGCGGTCGTCGACCTTCTGCAGCGACACCCGCACGCGGCTGCCCGACGTCCGGGCGTCGGGAGCGTCGGCACTCGTCGTCGTCTGGTTGAGGTACAGCAGAACCACCGCCTCGTCGGGTGTGGTCGACACGGGCGCCGCGGCCTGCACCGACACCTGCACGGTGAGTTGCTTCTCCTTGGCGCCCGGCGCGATCGTTTCCTGCACGAGCGTGGTGTAGTCGTCGCGGAACGAACCGGTGAGTCCGTCTGCGGCAGACGCCAACTGGTTGTCGACGTCGGCGAAGTCGTACGCCAGCATCGCGACGGCCTGCTTGCCCGCGGCGTCGACGGCCTCGGTGCGCGCCTGCTCCGCGAGTTGGTCCTGCCGGTGGTCGTACCAGAGGAAACCCACCACCACCGCGAGCGCGACCACCACGACGGCGGCCGCGATCTTCAGCGCTGTCTGCTTGGTGACGGAGAACTTTCGCTTGTCTTCGTTGTTGTCGGTCATGGGACGAACTCCACCTTCGATGCGGTCAACTTTCCGTCGACGTCGCTGACGGTCACTCGCATTCGGAAGTCGCGCGGTGAGGGTTCGGGCTGTTCCTTGCTGCTGACCATCGTCCGCGCGGCCACAAGAACGTTCGCCGAGATCGAGGTCTCGCTCCCATTCTCGACACCGGCCTCGACAACCTGGCCCTCGGTAGTCACATTCGCATCCCGCACGACGCCGACGAACGGATCCTCACGGCCCTGGAACTCTTCGAGGAACTGACCCGACGCGCCGGCGATGATCCGGTCGACGTCTTCCTTCGCGGTCTCGGGATGGATGGTTGTCAGGTTGAGCACCGTCTGCCGGGCCGTGTCGACGAAGGCCTGACGGCGGTCGTCCCGTTCCCGTGCGGACTGTTGGTCGAGCAGCAGGACCACCGCCGCGACGACCAGTGCGACGACGACCACCGCGGTAACACCCCACGCGAGCAACGACTTCAGGGGACGACGCTGCTTCGGCGCGTCGGGCGCCGGGGACGCGACCTTCGCCGTCGACACCTTTTCCGCCTCGGGCGCGGCGTTCGCGTCTGCCGGCTTGGCCAGGACCACCGGCTTCGGGGCCTCGGTCTCCCCCACCGGCGGGCCGGCGTGCCGGACCGCCCTGCGCCTGCTCCGGTCCTTCGCCGCGGAGCTCTGCTCGGTCGCCTGCTCCGCGGAGTCGGTTGCGCGCTCGTCTGTGCTGGAACTCAAATCTGCTGACCTGTCATCATCGTCTGCCACGTCGAGTCCTTTCCCTGCACCGCCAGATCCGGTTGGGTGTACGTCTTTCCATCCGAACCAATGAAGCTACCGGTGGCCGGGTCGTAGGGCACGGCCGCGACCGGTGCACCCGCGGCGCCTTCGTAGGAACTCGGAACGGCTGTGTACGAGGGTACATCCGGCGGCATGATCGGCCCGTACGGCGGGTTGTTGCCCGACGCCTCCCAGCCCTCGCGGCACGCCTCGACCGTCGGCGCGCGACGTCCCGGGAACTCCATGCACGGCAGGTTCCGCGCGCCGCGCACCACGGCCGGATCGTCCGGAGCAGCCTTGCAGTACAGGTCGTTCGGTGTCGCGATCGGGTCGGTCTGATCTCCCGACCGGCGCTGCTCCGGCGGCAGGAATCCCGTCGTGCAGGCCGGCGGGTCGTGCAGTTGCAGGGCGAAGTCGACGATCGCGCCGTCCTCCACCGGCCCGCCGGTCGCGGCCGTCACGAGCGCCGCGGTCAGGGGTGGGTAGATGACCAGCACCTGTTCGATGCTCTTGTTGTAGATCACCCCGACCTGGCCGACGCTCACCAGATTCCGCAGAAGAATCGGCAGTGTCGGCTGCAGGTCCTGGAACAGCCGGGTGGCTTCCTGCGCCGTTCCCGGGCCCTTCTCCAGCACCGACCGCAGGCTCGGGTCGCTCGCCCGCAACTGGTCGGTGAACGTCACCAGGTCCTGGGTCCACGACCGGATGGCGTCGCTGCTGACCACCTGGGTGTCGAGCAATGGGCCGACCTGGTCGATCAGGGCCTTCGTCGCGTCGCTGTTCGCATCGGCCTCCTCGACGAACAACCGAGCCGAGTCGATGAGCCGCTGCAGGTCGGGGCCCGATCCGTTGAACGCCGTGAACGCCTCGTCGATCACCGTCTGCAGCCTGGTGTCCGAAATGCTGGCGAGCAGTTCGTCGGCATGGTCGAGCATTTCGCCGACGTCCTGCGGAATGGTGGCCCGGTCCAACGGGATCACGTCGCCGTTCGCGAGGTACGGGCCGTCGGCCTCGGCGGCGCCGTCCCGGGGAATCAGATCGACGTACTGCTCGCCGACCGCCGACACGCTCTTGACTGCCGCGTCGACGTCGGCCGGAATCTTGTAGTCGCTGTCGAGTGACATCTTCGCTTCCACACCGTCGCCGGTGAGCGTCACGTTCTCGACGACACCGATGTTGGTGCCGCGGTAAGCGACATTGGCGTGCGAGTAGAGCCCACCGGTGGACGGCAGTCGGACGCTGACCTCGTAGCGCCCGACGCCGAACAGCACCGGCACCTTCACGTACTGGATCGACATCACCACGAGCCCGATGACGGTGAGAATCGAGAAGATGATCAGCTGAATGCGAACGAATCTCGTCATTCTCATGGTGTCGGCGCCCCTCCCAATTGCGGCGGAAGGCCCGGGATCTGCGGCAGTCCGGGTATCTGTGGAAGACCCGGAATCATCGGCGGTGCGGGTGCCGGCTTCGGAGCCGGCTGCAGGGGTGCCTGCAGGGGATTGCCCGACTGTCCCGCCACCCCGGCGAGCGATCCCACGGCGCCCTCGACGCCGCCGAGCGATCCGCCGAGGCCGGTTCCGGTCAGGAAGTTGCTGTCGACGCGTTCGTTGGTCATGTCGATCGTCATCATGAGGTTCGCGTAATCACCCTGAATCGCCTTGTCCATCGTCTTCATCGGGAACGGGTACGTGAGCATCAGGGTCAGCACCTCGGTCAGCGCGCTACCCGAGTTGGCGAGTTCACGCAGCACCGGTGTCAGGTTTGCCAGGTTCGCTTTCAGTTCCTCGCCGCTGTTCTCCACGAGACGGGAAGCGGTGTCGCTGAGCTTGCCCACCTCGACCAGCGCGGTGGTGAGGTTCTGCCGTTGGGTGACGAGCACTTCCAGCGCGGGCGGGATGCCGTCCAGCGCCGCGTCCAGGGTGGCCTTCTGCTCGTTGACGGTGCCCGCCAACCGGTCGAGTCCCTCCATCGCGCCGATGATGTCGCCGCGCTGCTGATCCAGGCTCGTGACGAGCTGGTCGAGCTGCGGGAGAAGATCCCGGATCGAGTCCTCCCGGCCACCCAGTGCGGCGTTGAGTTCCTGGGTGATGTCGTGGATCTGGGCGATGCCGCCACCGTTGAGCACCACCGACAGTGACGACAACGTCTGCTCGGTGGTCGGGTAGGCGCCCGCCCGCTCGATGGGGATCACGTCGCCGTTCTCGAGCCGGCCTTCGGGCTCGGCGTCGGTCGGCGGAGCCAGTTCGAGGTGCTGCGAGCCGAGGAGGCTGGTCTGGCCGATCTTGGCCGTCGCATTGGCAGGCAGTTGGACGTCGCCGTTGATCGAGACGGTGACCAGTGCATGCCAGTCCTGCACGTCGATGCCCGTCACCGAACCCACCGTCACGTCGTTCACGCGGACCGGCGAGTTCTGCGACAGCGTCGTGACATTGGGCATCTGGATCTCGACCGTGTACGCGTCGTCGCCCTGTCCCTCGGTGCCCGGCAGGGGAAGCGAGTTCAGCCCTTCCCACTCGCACCCGGTCAGGGTGAGGGACAACGTGATCGCCACAGCCGCGATGGCGCCGCGACGCAACCGTGTGCGCTTCGTCATCGCCCACCTCCCGGCTGCAGCAGATCGTTGAGGTCCTTGGGCACGGCGACGGTCGGCATCCCGGCGAGGGCCCCGGTCATCGGCGGCGCGGACCGCGGGGGTACGGAGGCCCCGAGGCTCGGCGGCGTGAATTCGATCTGGTCGGGGAATGCGTTCACCCCCGTCGTCGGGTTGGTGAGGATGGGCAGGTAGTTCGCCGTCAGCGAGTTCAGGACCGGCGACAGGTACTGCGTGCACAGGTCCGCGCTTCGGTTCGCCTCATTGGCCTGCAGGCTCTGGATGGCACCGCACATGAAGTTCACCGGGTTCCCGAAGTTCGCCATCGCGACCGCACCGACCAGTGATCCCTGCGCCGGCTTGTAGATGTTGCTGAAGTTGGCCAGCGCCGTGGGCGCGACGTGGAGCACCTGCTCGATCTGCGGCCTCTTGTCGGCGAGCACCTGGGTGGCGTCGGCCAGGCGGCCGACCTGCTCGCTGAGGCTTGCCCGGTTCTCCACGACGAACCGGTTGACGTCGCCGAGTGCGAGGTCGAGATCGTTCAGCGCGGTTCCGAGTTCGTCGGAGTTGGTGGCGAGCATGTTCGACACCGACGCAAGCCTGCCCTCGAACTGGACGATCTGCTCGTTGCTCGACGACAGTGCGGCCACGAACGTCTGCAGGTTGCGGATGGTGGAGAACAGGTCGGTCCGGCCGTCGGACAGGGTCCGCATGGTCTCCGACAGTTCCCGCAGCGTGTTCCGCAACGACTCTCCGTTGCCGTCGAGATTGTCGGCGGCGGTGTCGATGAACGTGCCGAGCGAGCCCTGCGGATCGGCGCCCTGCGGTCCGAGCGCCTCCGACAGCTTGTTCAGCTCGGTCTTGATCTCGTCCCACTCCACCGGGACGGCGGTGCGCTCCACGGGGATGCTCGCGCCGTCGCCCATCGTCGGCCCACCCGCGTAGACGGGTGTGAGCTGCACGAACCGTCCCGACACCAGGCTGGGTGCGACGATGACGGCCTTCGCGTCCGCCGGGATGTCGACGCTCTTCTGCACGTTCATCGTGACCCGTGCGAAATCGGCACCGGGCTCGATCGAGTCGATCGTCCCCACCTTCACACCGAGGACGCGGACGTCGTCGCCCGAATACAGCCCGGTGGTCGTCGGGAAGTACGCGGTGATGGTGTTCTGGAAGAGCTTGGGCACGAACATCACTGCGGCGCCCACGATCAGCACCACGACGACCGCGGCGACGCCGCCGCGGATCAGCCACTTCTTCCGCGTGTTGGTGATTTCCGGGTTCGTCGTCATCGCGGCGGTTCCCTCAGCTCGATGGACGGACCTGTCTGCAGGTAGGCCTGGAGGTCGTTGGGGAGGTGCTCCGGCCACGTCACCGCGTCGCTGAGCCCCTGGAACAGGTTGCCGATGCCGATGTTGTAGACGTACGCCATGAAGAACGGACCGCTACCGACCGATTCCCCGAGCTGAGTGGCGTACGGCGCGAGGCCGTCGAGAGCCTGCGAGATGTTGTCCTTGTTCCGCTGCAGGACGTCGACCACCGAGTTCAGCTTGTCGAGCGTCGGTTTCATCTGCTCCTCGTTGTCCTGGACCAATCCCGTGAGCTGCCGGGACACCGCGGAGATGTTGACGATCAGCTGGCTGATCGCCGTGCGGCGACGGTCGAGCTCACCGAACAGCTGGTTCCCGTCGACGATCAGCGAGTTGATCTGCCCGCTGCGCTCGGCGAGGATTCCGGTCACGTTCTCGGCACGCGAGAGCAGCTGTCGCAGCGTCTCGTCCCGCGAATTGATGCTCTCCGACAACCGGGTCAGGCCGTCCAGTGCGGTGCGCAGCTCGGGCGGTGTGTTCTCGAGAGCGCCGGACATCGCGTTCAACGCGTTGTTGACCTCGTCGGTGTCGAGCTCGGACACGGTGTTCGACAGGTCGCCGAGCGCGTCGTTGAGGGAGTACGGAGAGTTGGTGCGTTCCAACGGAATCGTCGACCCCACCGGCATCGTCTCGTACCCGAGCGGGGTGACGGCCAGCGACTTGCGCCCGAGAACGGTGTTGGTCTTGATGTTCGCCTCGGTGGCGTCGCCCAGGACGATGCCGTCCTCGATCGTGAACCTGACGAGCACGTGCTGCTCATCGAGTTCGACCTCGGCGACCTTCCCGACGTCGACGCCGGCGAGCGTCACCGCGTCGCCGGTCATCAGCCCACCCGCGTCCTCGAAGTAGGCGGAGTACTGCGTTCCGCCCGAAAGGAATTGCAGCTGATCGTATTGCAGGGTCGCGATCACGATCATGCTCGCGATGGCGACACCGATGATTCCCACCTGTACGGGATTACGTTCGCTCTTCATGGCTACGGTGCGCACCTCCCTGCCGTCTGACCGCCCGGCATGTTGAGGAGCAGATCCGATCCGTCCGGGCCGGAGAACTTGAACTTGACCGTGCAGACGTACATCTGGAAGAAGCTGCCGTACGTGCCGATACGGATGAGCCTCCGGTAGGCGTCGGGCAGATTCTGGAGCACCCAGTCGAGGTCGTCCTCCCCCGCCTGGAGCTGAGTTGCGGTGCGATTGGCCTCGGCGATCGTGCTCTGCAACGGTGGCCGCGCACCTTCGAGCAGATTCGCGAGATCGCCCGTCGCCCCGGCGATGCGGGGAATGGCGTCACCGATCTGGTCGCGGTCCTGGGACAGCCCGCTGACCAGCTGCTGCAACTGGTCGAGCGTCGACCGGAACTGATCGCCGCGGTCGTTGATGGTGCCGAGCACCTGGTTGAGGTTCGTGATCACCTCACCGATCAACTGGTCCCGGTCGGCGAGGGTGTTCGTGAACGAACTCGTGCTGCCGAGGAGCGAGACGAGGGTTCCGCCCTGCCCCTGGAACACCTGGACCAGCGCCTGGGACAGATCGTTGACCTGCTGCGGGTCCAGTGCCCGCAGCAACGGTTTGAACCCACCCAGCAGAAGGTCGAGATCGAGTGCGGGAGAAGTGTTCTCGACGGGGATGGATCCGCCCTCCGGCAGGGGTTCCACCGATCCGGTGCCTTCGAGAAGTTCCATGTACCGGTCGCCGACGAGGTTCTCGTACCGCACCGTGGCCTTGGTCCCGTCGAACAGCGAGTACTTGGTGTCGACGGTGAAGTCGACGTCGGCGAGGTTGTCGTCGTCGATGCTCACCTTCTCGACGGCGCCGACGGGAACGCCGGCGATGCGCACCTTGTCGCCGGGCTTGAGGCCGGACACGTCCGTGAACGTGGCGTGGTAGCCGTCGGAGCTGCTGAACCGGTACTGGCTGAACACCAGGGCGAGTCCGGCGAAGATCACCGACATCACCGTCGCGAAGATCAACAGCTTGACCGTGGTCGCTCGCACTGTCACTGCCCACCCTGCCCGGGGTACACACCCGCGAACAACAGCTGGAACACCTTGGGCAGGTGCACCTGGACTTCCGTCGACGGCACGAACGGCACCGTTCCGGTGTCGGCCACGACGAAGTTCGCATGCTTGCTGAGATCAGGATTGGGAAGACCGTGGCAGTTCGGCCCACCTGTCGCATTCACTTTCGGCAGGTCCTTCGGATAGGTGTACGGCTCCTGCCCGTACATGAAGCTGGCGCTCAGCGCGATGCCCGGCTGATTGCCACCGATGAGCTGTTCGGCGAGGGGGATCACATTGTTCAGGCCGACGATGAAGCAGGAGATCTCGGGCGAGTACTCGGCCAGCAGATCCGTCGTCGGGAGCAACAGGTCGAGGGAGGAGTTCAGGTTCTGCTCGTTCTCGGTCAGTACGGTGTTGGCCGTGTCGGCCAGCCCGGTGACGTTGAGCAGCACGGCATCCAGGTTGTCCTGTTCGTCGACGACCGTGCCGCTGGTGGCCGTCGCGTTGTCGAGCACTCGCAGCAGATCCGGTGCGGTGTCGGCGTACACGTCGGTGACCTGCGCGGCCTTTGCGAAATCTTCCTGCAGCTGAGGCAGACTCGGATTCATCTTCGCCAGGTAGCTGTCGCTCTGCTCGAGCAGGGCGCCGAGTTCCTCGCCGCGTCCGCGCAGCGCCGACGAGATGGCCCCGAGGGTGGCGTTGAGCTTCTCCGGCTGTACCTGGGCCAGCACGTCGGACAGGTGCTGGAAGACCGTGTTGAACTCGACGGTGACGTTGTCGGACGCGATCACGTCCCCTGCCTGCAGAGGGGTGGACGACGGGTTGTCCGGCATCACGAAGTTGACGTACTTGGCGCCGAACACGGTGGTGGACTTGATCTCCACGGTGGCGTTGGAGGGAATCAGCGACATCATGTCGGGATACATCGCCAGTTTCAGCTCGGCGCCGTCCGTCACGTGTTCGATGGAGCCGACGCGGCCGACCTCGACACCGAGGAGCTTGACCTTGGCGTCGGGTTCCATCACCAGCCCGGAGCGATCCGACGTGACGGTGACGGGCGTGGTCTTGCTGAAGGTTCCGTTGAACATGGCCAGTGACACACCGATGATCGCGAGAAGACTCACCACGAGGACGAGTGCCGCGAGCTTCTTCTTCCCACCCGAATCAGTCATCTACCGGCACTCCTATCCCGAAAGGTTGAAGTTGCCGGACCCGCCGTAGATGGCGAGCGAGATGAGCAGGGTGACGGTGACGACGGCGATCAGCGAGGAGCGCACCGCGTTGCCGACGGCCACACCGACGCCGACCGGACCGCCCGAGGCGTTGAAACCGTAGTAGGTGTGGATGAGCATGATCGCGATCGCCATGACGATGGCCTGCGCGAACGACCACAGGATGTCCGTGGGTATCAAGAACGTCGAGAAGTAGTGGTCGTACACGCCGGACGACTGGTCGTACAGCACCACCGTCGCGAACCGGCTGGCCATGAACGACGCGATCACCGCCAGGGCGTACAGCGGGATGATGGCGATCATCCCCGCCATCACACGTGTGCTGACCAGGTACGGGATCGACGGGATCGCCATCGTCTCCAGCGCGTCGATCTCCTCCGAGACGCGCATGGCGCCGAGCTGGGCGGTGGAGCCGGCGCCGATGGTGGCCGCCAGCCCGATGCCCGCGATGACCGGCGCCGCGATACGCACGTTGATGAAGGCCGCGAAGAAGCCGGTGAGGGCCTCGACGCCGATGTTGCCGAGCGAGCTGTAGCCCTGTACCGCGATGGTGCCGCCGGTGAACAGGGTCAGGAAGCCGACGATGACGACCGTTCCGCCGATTACCGCGAGCGCACCCGTGCCCATGCTGATCTCGGCGATGAGCCGCAGCGTCTCCTTCGGGTAGTGCATCAGGGCGCGGGGAGCCCATCCGATGGCACGCGCGAAGAACAGCGCCTGCTCACCGAGCCGGTCGATCGAGCGGGACGCCGACGCGAACCGTTTGCGAGTTCGGGGAAAGCGCCCGGCCGCCGCTAGTGCCATCTACTCCACCACCATGTCGATCACCCTGCCGTCAGCTTGATGCCGACGGCGGTGACGAGAACGTTGACCACGAACAGGGCCATGAACGAGAACACGACGGTCTGGTTGACGGCGTCACCGACGCTCTTCGCGCCACCCCTGACGTTCAGGCCGAGGTAGGCGGCGACGAGACCGGCGATCATGCCGAACAGACCGGCTTTGACTTCCGAGATCACGAGCTCCCCGAATCCGGTGAGCAGGGTGATGCCGTTGACGAACGCACCCGGGTTGACGTCCTGGATGTAGACCGAGAAGACGAAGCCGCCGAGGATGCCGATGGTGCAGACCAGCCCGTTGAGCAGGAGCGCCACGGCGGTCGACGCCAGCACTCGTGGCACGACCAGGCGGTGGATCGGATTGATGCCCAGCACCCGCATCGCGTCGATCTCTTCGCGGATGGTGCGGGCGGAGAGGTCTGCGCAGATGGCGGTGGCGCCTGCACCCGCCACGATGAGCACGGTGACGATGGGGCCGACCTGGGTGACGGTGCCGAGAGCGGCGCCGGCGCCACTGAGGTCGGCGGCGCCGATCTCGCGGAGGAGGATGTTGATCGTGAAGCTCACCAGGACGGTGAACGGGATGGCCACCAGCACGGTGGGCACCATCGAGACCCGGGCGACGAACCACGCCTGGTCCACGAACTCGCGACGCTGGAAGGGCCTCGAAAAGACTGCCCTCAACGTTTCGCCCGACATCGTGAAGAACCCGCCGACCGCACGCAACGGCACCTCGAGGAGGTCTACCATCCGTCCTCCTCGTCCATGATCTCGCCCAGCACCGACTGTCAGTTCGAGCCCAGCCCCCCAGCGGTCTGTGACTCAGGTCATATTAACTAGAACGTGTTCACCTGTCAAAGGTGGTCGCTCATCAGCATGAATCGTCCCACATTCAGCACGTCCCGAGGGCCGAATTCGACCGAAACGCCGGGCGTGTCTCCGCCCGATCGGATCCGCCGATTCGCGCCGAGCGAGAAGGCCGAGGCGTGGACTTAAGAGGTTATAGCACAAGAACTTTGAGCGAATTTCGTCACGTACCGACGACCGTCGAAATCGTCGCCGGCCTCGGTTCCGGGCGACCGCGTGAGGAGGCAGGCCCAGGGAGTCGCCGGACCAGCTGGGCACGCTCCATCGAACTGCTCGACGACAGCAGAACTAGAACACGATCTAGTCATATCCGGCACACCACTCGAACACCCTCCACGGTCACCCGGCCCCCCGTTCCGCCGCTCTTCAGTTGCCTTCAGTATCGCCCATCCCGGAGGCATTACCTGCGGAAACGATACGGAAACCACCTTCGTGTCGGTTCTTCGGCCCCAGGACGCAGATCAGCCCAGTTCGCGTAGCGCCGCGGAGGCCGAGAACATCGCGGCAGGATCCCGATCCCCGAAGTAGTTCCCGAGCTCCGCCGCGAGCGCGCCGGGTGTCCACCGACCGTCCGCGGCGTCGAAACGCCGCTCCACGACCGGTGCCGCCATCAACGCCACCATCGGGCCGTAGACGACGAAGACCTGGCCGTTCACGGAGTCGGCGGCGGGCGATGCGAGGTACGCGACGAGCGCGGCCACGTGCTCGGGCGACAACGGGTCGACCCCCTCGGCCGGCGCCTCTCCGAAGACGTTCTCCGTCATCGACGTGCGGGCGCGGGGGCAGATCGCGTTGGCTCGGACGCCGTACCGGGACAGCCCACGGGCCGCCGACAGCGTGAGCGCCGTGATGCCTGCTTTGGCGGCGCCGTAGTTCGCCTGCCCCTCGGGGCCGAGCAGTCCCGCCTCGGACGAGGTGTTGACGATGCGCCCGTATACCGGCGCACCGGCCTCCTTGGACTTGCCCCGCCAGTACGACGCGGCTGCGCGGCACAGCAGGAAGTGGCCGCGCAGATGAACCTTCAGCACCAGGTCCCAGTCCTCGTCGGACATGTTGAACAGCATGCGATCCCGCGTGATGCCCGCATTGTTCACCAGGATGTCGAGGCTGCCGAGCCGGCTCTGCGCCGCCTCCATGATCGCGTCGGCGGTGGACCGTTCCCCGATGTCGCCGGCCACGAACTCGACCTTCGCGCCCAGGCCCCGGATCTCCTCGAGCGTGGCCTCCACGGCGTCGTTCGCAACCAAGTCGTTGACGACGACGGACGCACCCGCGCGGGCCAGTGCGATCGCCTCGCACTTCCCGAGGCCGGATCCGGCGCCGGTCACGACGGCGACCTTGCCGTCCACGTTCACATCGCGGTCAGCCACAGCATTCATGAACACGCTCTCCTGGTTCTGTGCACTCGCCGCAGGTCGCGAACCACGACACGGCGGTAGGTCGACGTCACTGTAGAACGTGTTCTCATTCCGGGCAACAATCCTCAGGGGTGCTCGGTGAGCGCGGCCCTCGGACACTGGGCGATCGCCGTACGCACGTCTTCCTCCCGGTCAGCGGGAGGAACGGCACTCGAGATGTGCAGCTGATCGTCGTCGTCGAGCTCGAAGATGTCGGGTGCGATCCCCACGCACACACCATTGGCCTCGCAACGGTCGAAATCGACTCTGACCTCCATGGCAACCCTCACTTCTCCTCGTCTCGTCACTCGCGGATCCGGGTGCCGCCGGGCTGCGGCGCACTCCGTTCCTGCGATAACACTAGAACCTGTTTCAGTCGTGTGCAATGATTCGTTCCACGACTGCGAGCACGCCTACCGGGCACGCTCCGGGGCCGGCCGGGGCCGACTCCGCGAATGCACCGCAGAGACTGGAACCTGTGCCAGATTTCAGCTGATTCCGCTCTCGGACTGGAGAGGTATTTCGATGCACATCACCTACACACCGCAGCAGCAGCAGCTGCGGGAAGAGCTGCGCGCGTACTTCGCGAAGCTGATGACGCCGGAGCGTCGAGAGGCACTGGCCGCCACCACCGGCGAATACGGCGAGGGCAACGTCTACCGCGACGTCGTCGCTCAGATGGGCAAGGACGGCTGGCTGACGCTCGGGTGGCCCAAGGAGTACGGCGGCCAGGAACGGTCGGCCATGGAGCAGCTGATCTTCACGGACGAGGCCGCCATCGCCGGCGCCCCGGTCCCCTTCCTCACCATCAACTCGGTGGCGCCGACGATCATGCACTTCGGCACCCCCGAGCAGAAGGCGTTCTTCCTGCCCAAGATCTCGGCCGGCGAACTGCACTTCTCCATCGGCTACTCCGAGCCCGAAGCGGGCACCGACCTCGCCAGCCTCCGGACCACCGCCGTCAAGGACGGCGACGACTACGTCATCAACGGCCAGAAGATGTGGACGAGCCTGATCGCCTACGCCGATTACGTGTGGCTGGCGTGCCGCACCGATCCCGAAGCCAAGAAGCACAAGGGCATCAGCATGCTGATCGTCCCGACCACCGCCGACGGCTTCTCGTACACCCCGGTCCACACGATGGCGGGTCCGGACACGAGCGCCACCTACTACCAGGACGTTCGGGTTCCGTCGTCCGCGCTGGTCGGCCCCGAACACGGCGGCTGGGCACTGATCACCAATCAGCTCAACCACGAGCGCGTCGCCCTGACCTCCGCCGGGCCGGTCCTCACCGCCCAGCGTGAAGTGCGCGAATGGGCGCAGAACACCAAGTTGCCGGACGGGCGCCGCGTCATCGACCAGGAATGGGTGCAGATCAATCTGGCCCGGGTCCACGCCAAGGCCGAGTACCTCAAGTTGATGAACTGGGAGATCGCCTCGTCCACCGACCACGCGCCGGGCCCGGAGGCGGCGTCGGCCAACAAGGTCTACGGCACGGAGTTCGCCACGGAGGCGTACCGGCTGCTGATGGAGATCCTCGGGCCTTCGGCCACGCTGCGGCAGAACTCCCCCGGTGTCCTGCTGCGCGGGCGACTCGAACGGATGCACCGGTCGTCACTGATCCTCACGTTCGGCGGCGGAACCAACGAGGTGCAGCGCGACATCATCGCCATGACCGCCCTCGGCCTGCCCCCCGCGAAACGTTAGGACTACGACAATGGACTTCACCCCCACCGAGGCCCAGCAGGACCTGGCCGGCCTCACCCGAGGAATCGTCTCGGACCTCGTCACCAACGACCGTCTCCGTGAACTCGACAACGCGGAGGACCGCCTCGATCGCCGCCTGTGGTCCGCGCTCGCGTCGTCCGGTGTCCTGAGCGCCGCGCTGCCGGAGTCGGTGGGCGGCGACGGTTTCGGCGTCCTCGAGCAGTGCAGTATCCTCGTCGAACTGGGCCGCGCCGTCGCGCCGGTGCCCTATCTGTCGTCGATCGTGATGGCGGCAGGCGCGATCGCGAAATACGGGACCGAGCAGCAGCGGTCCGACTGGGGTACTCCGGCCGCGTGTGGAGAGAAGATCCTCACCGTCGCCCTCGACGAGGAACTCAACGACACTCCGGGTGCGCCCGTCACGCGTGCCGAACGCGGCGCGGACGGCTGGACCCTCGACGGCACCAAGATCGTCGTCGACGCGGCACCGTCCGCCGACCTCTTCCTGGTCCCGGCAACTACCCCGGACGGTGTGGCCGTCTTCCTCGTCCGCCCCGACGACGCCGGAGTGACCGTCACCCGCCAGCAGACTGTCGACCTGGCCAGCACCGGTGAGGTGACCCTCCACGGAGTGTCGCTGGCCGAGGACCGCGTGCTCGGCGCCGTCGACCAGGGCGGCGAGATCGTGGACTGGCTCGTCGAGCGCGGCTCGCTCGGCGCCTGCGCGTACCAGTACGGCGTCCTCGACGAAGCCCTCAAACTCACTGCGGCCTACGCCCGCGAGCGGGTGCAGTTCGGTCGGCCCATCGGCAGTTTCCAGGCCGTGGCCCAGCGACTCGCCGACGGCTACATCGACGTGAAGGGCGTCCGGCTCACGCTGTGGCAGGCGGCGTGGCGGCTCAGCGAGGGCCTGCCCAGCGAAGGCGACATCCAGACCGCCAACTTCTGGGCGTCTGACGCCGGACACCGGGTGGCCCATACCCTCGTCCACGTCCACGGTGGCGTCGGACTCGACGAGGACCACCCCGTGCATCGGTACTTCCTCGCGGCCAAGGCACTCGAATTCCGGCTCGGTTCGGCCACGCAGCAGTTGCGGATCCTCGGCGCCGAACTGGCCACCGTCCCGGCATGACCGCCACGCTTGCGCGCACGGTATCGGACCTGCTCCTGGGCGTCTCGAAGTCCGACGCCCAGGGCCTGTACTTCGAGGACCGGTTCCTGTCGTGGTCCGAACACGTACGCGCGAGCCTGCGGCGCGCGGCTGTCCTCGACGACCTGCTCGATGCACAGCGGCCCCGGCACTTCGGTGTGCTGATGGACAACGTCCCCGAGTTCTCGCTCCTCGCCGGAGCGGCGGCGCTGTCCGGCGCCGTCCTCGTGGGGCTCAACACCACTCGACGCGGAGAGGCGCTGGTCCGCGACATCGCGCTGGCCGACTGCCAGGTGGTCTTCACCGAATCCGGGCGGTCTGCGCTGCTGGACGGTCTCGACCCTCGGGTTCCCGTCGTCGACGTGGATTCCCCCGCGTGGTCCGCCCTGCTCGCCGGCGAGCGCCCCGAATTCACGCCGAGGGCCGCCGCGGCCGAAGACCTGTTCATGCTCATCTTCACGTCGGGCACGAGCGGCGATCCGAAGGCGGTGCGCTGCACCCACGCGAAGATCACCGGCCCCGGCATCATGCTCGCCGAACGCTTCGGCCTGACCCCGGACGACGTCGTCTACATGTCGATGCCCATGTTCCATTCCAACGCCATGATGGCGGCGTGGTCCGTGGCGCTCGCGGGACACAGCTCGATTGCGCTGCGCCGCAAGTTCTCCGCGTCGAACTTCCTGTCCGACGTGCGGAAATTCGGCGTCACGTACGCCAACTACGTCGGAAAGCCGCTGTCGTATGTGCTGGCTACCCCGGAAATGTCCGACGACGCCGACAACACCCTTCGGGTGATGTACGGCAACGAGGGGTCCGCGCCCGCGGTCGCGGCGTTCGCGCGCCGCTTCGGCACCGCGGTGGTCGACGGATTCGGCTCCACCGAGGGCGGTGTCGCCATCTCCGGCAGCCCCGAGGCGCCGGCAGGTTCTCTGGGCAAGCTCCCCGAGGGCATCGCGATCCTCGACCCCGAGACCGGCAGCCCCTGTCCCCCGGCCGAATTCGATTCCGCCGGCCGGGTGCTCAATGCCGAGGCCGCGACCGGCGAACTCGTCAACGTCGCCGGATCGGGGGCGTTCGCGGGCTACTACAACAATCCCGAGGCCGACGCCGAGCGGATCCGCGACGGCAAGTACTGGAGCGGCGACCTCGCGTACCGGGACGCCGACGGGTTCGTGTACTTCGCGGGACGTAGTTCCGGATGGTTGCGCGTCGACGGCGAGAACATCGGTTCGGCGCCCATCGAACGCATCCTGATGCGGTACGACGGCTTCGCCCAGGTGTCGGTGTACGCGGTGCCCGATCCCGACGTCGGGGACCGGGTGATGGCGGCCGTCGTCCCGACGCGTGACTTCGATCCCGTGGCCTTCACACGCTTCCTCGACACGCAGTCCGACCTTGGTCTGAAGCAGCGCCCGAGTCTGATCCGGGTGTGTGCCGAGTTCCCGCGGACCGCCACGTTCAAGGTCCTCACCCGCGTGTTGAGCGCCGAGGCCGCCGAGTGCACCGATCCAGTGTGGGTCCGCGAGGGAACCGGCTACTCCCCCAGGTGAGTGGCAAAGTGTGCTGACGCATACTTTGCCACTCACATCGGCTATCGGAAGCTGTCGAGGCGGGACACCGCCGAGTCGAAGCCCTTGACGAGTTCGTCCATCACCTCGGCCACCGGACGGATCTCGTTCATCCGGCCGACGATCTGTCCCACCGGCATCGCGACGACATCCGGGTTCTCCGACGCGGCGATCCGCTGATGTGCCTCGCTGACCAGCAGATTCTGCAGCGGCATCGGCAGCGGTGCCGGCGCGTCCGGCTTCGACCAGGCGTCGGTCCACTTGGTCTTGAGCAGGCGCGCGGGCTTGCCCGAGTAGATCCGGGACCGCACCGTGTCGGCGGACGTCGCACCGAGCAGGGCGCGCTGGATCGCCGACGGCCCCTCGGACGACGCGCTGCCGAGTTTGTACTCGGAGGTGGTGAGCCAGTACGACCCCATCCACACCCCCGCCGCCCCCAACGACAGCGCAGCAGCGACCTGGCGTCCACTGCCGATACCACCGGCCGCGAGGACCGCGGCGGAATCACCGATGGCATCGACGATCTCGGGAACCAGCACCATCGACGCGATCTCACCGGTGTGCCCACCGGCCTCGTACCCCTGCGCGATGACGATGTCGACACCGTTCGCGACGTGCCTGCGCGCGTGCTCCACGGCGCCGGCCAGCGCGGCCACCGGAACGCCCTTCTCGTGGGCCTGGTCGATGACATCCTTCGGCGGTGAACCGAGGGCGTTGGCGATCAACGCAATTCGATGATTCAGGGCGACGTCCACATGCGAGCGCGCCACCGAGTGCAGCCAGCCGAGCACACCGGTCGCGTGTTCGGCGCCCGAATCCAGTGGCGGCACCCCCAGCTCGGCCAGGGTCCGGTCGACGAACGCGCGGTGTTCGGCGGGGATCAGCGACTCGAGGTCCACCGACGTGCCCTCGGTGGGAACCTTGGCGGGCATCACGATGTCGACGCCGTACGGCTTGCCGTCGGTGTTCTCGTCCATCCACGACAGGACGGCCTCGAGTTCCTCGGGGTCGTTGAACCGGACGCAGCCGAGCACACCCAGACCGCCGGCCCGGGAGATCGCCGCGGCCACGTGCTCGGAGGGAGTGAACCCGAAGACCGGGTACTCGATGCCGAACTTCTCGCTCAAACTGGTGTGCATTTACGCGCCTTTGCTTTCGGGCGAGCCGTTGCCGTTGTGGTCGTCGGCCGGTCGGGTCTCGGTTTGTTCCTTGGCCCAGCGGTAGTCGGGCTTACCCGCCGGCGAGCGCTTGATCTCGTCGACGAACCAGAGGCTGCGCGGAACCTTGTATCCGGCAATCTCCTTGCGTGCCGCGTCGGCGATCTCGTGCAGGCTCGGGCGCGCCCCGCCTCGAGCCTGGATAACGGCGGCGACCCGCTGGCCGAACCGTTCGTCGGGGATGCCGACCACGATGGCGTCGAAAACATCGGGATGCGACTTGAGCGCGCCCTCGACCTCCTCGGGGAAGATCTTCTCGCCGCCGCTGTTGATGGACACCGACCCGCGACCGAGCATCGTCACCGTGCCGTCCGCCTCCACCTGCGCGAAGTCGCCGGGGATGGAGTAGCGGATGCCGTTGATCTCCTTGAACGTGGCTTTGGTCTTCTCTTCGTCCTTGTAGTAGCCGATGGGGATGTGCCCCTTGCGCGCCAGGATGCCGATCACGCCGGAGCCGGGTTCGACCGGGTTGCCGTCCTCACCGAGCACGGAGGTGGACGCGTCGATCTTCACCGTCGGGCCGCCGCCGTGCGAGTCACCCTTCGCGACCACGCTGAGGCCGCCGAAACCGGTCTCGGACGAACCGATGGAGTCGGTGATCATCCGGTTGGGCAGCAGTTCGAGGTACTTCTCCTTGATGCTGGGCGAGAACAGCGCCGCCGAACTCGCCATCAAGAACAGCGAGGACAGGTCGTAGGGCTCGCCGCTCGCCTTGTCGCCCTCCACCAGCGCGTCGAGCATCGGTCGTGCCATCGCGTCGCCGGTGATGAAGATGAGGTTGACCTTGTGCTGATCGACGATCCGCCACACGTCGTGGCCGTCGAATTCGGGGTGCATCACGCACTTTCCGCCGCCGAACAGACTCTGGAACACCGCCCACTGGCTGCCGCCGTGGATCATCGGCGGGATCGGGAAGCGGGTCATGCCGGGGCTCTCGGCGCCCAGCTTCGCGAGGTCCCACTCGTCCTCGACGTATTCACCGGTCATGAAGTTGATGCCGCCGCCGAGCACCCGCCAGACGTCCTCGTGACGCCACATGACGCCCTTGGGTTTGCCGGTGGTGCCACCGGTGTAGAGCATGTACAGGTCGTCGCCAGTGCGCTCGCCGAAGTCGCGGTCGGGGGAACCCTTCGCGAGTGCGGCCTCGTATTCGATGCCCTCGTAGTCGAGATCGGTGCCGTCCTCGACCACGACGGTGGTCTTCAGGAGCGGCGTCTCGGGGAGCACGTTCGCCACCTTGTCGGAGTAGCGGCGCTCGTGAACGAGCGCGACCATGTCCGAATTGTCGAAGATGTATTGCAACTCGTTCTCGATGTACCGGTAGTTGACGTTCACCATCACGGCACGGATCTTGAAGACCGCCACCATGGCCTCGATCGCCTCGATCGTGTTCCGGCAGTAGATGCCCACTTTGTCGCCGGGCTGGACACCCTGTTCGCGCAGGTAGTGGCCGAGGCGATTGGCCCTCTCCTCCATCTGCGCGTACGTCACTTCCCGGTCGTCGGACACCAACGCGACGCGGTCCGGAACGAGGTCGATTGCGTGCTCTACGAGGTCTGCGATATTAAGGGCCACGTCAACAAAGTAGAACGTGTTACCGTTTCTGGCAAGACCCAATTTGAGAGCCAGCTCACA
>NZ_JASHKX010000069.1:0-13426 GCF_030058635.1 Rhodococcus sp. IEGM 1305 | reverse complement strand
GCTGGCTCGACCCCAGCCACGGCGGACTCAACCTCGGCTTCCCCCAGAACAACTAAGGAACCTCTCCCATGACCGCACACCTCTCACTCCCCCGATTCGCCAGGATCGGGGCCGGAGCAGTCGACGAGATCGGCTCGGTTGTCGACGAACTGGGCTTGCAGAGACCGGTTCTCGTCACCGACTCCTATCTGACCGGCACCGGCGCGGCCGACCGGATCATGAGCCTCCTCAGGTCCGCGGGCAAGGAGCCGGCACTGTTCTCCGGCACCGTGCCCGACCCCACCACCGATTCTCTGGAGGAAGGGCTGAGGATCGTCGCCGAGCACAACGCGGATTCGGTGATCGGGTTCGGCGGCGGTAGTCCGATGGACACCGCGAAGGCACTGGCCGTGCTGTCCGCGAACGGCGGCGAGATGCGGTCGTACAAGGCACCCCACGTGTACACCGGGAAGGCGCTGCCGATCATCGCGGTACCGACCACCGCCGGAAGCGGCTCGGAGGCGACGCAATTCACCGTCATCAGCGACAGCGCTTCCGACGAGAAGATGCTGTGCCCGGGACTCTCCTTCCTGCCGATCGCCGCGATCGTGGATTTCGAACTCACGATGTCGATGCCGCCGCGGTTGACCGCCGACACCGGAATCGATGCGCTCACCCACGCCATCGAGGCGTACGTCAGCAAGAAGGCCCAGCCGTTCACCGACGGACTCGCGCTCTCCGCGATCCGCACGATTGGTAAGCACATCGGCACGGCGTACGCGGACGGTGAAGACCGCACCGCGAGGGAAGCGATGATGGTCGCGTCCATGCAGGCCGGTATGGCGTTCTCCAACTCGAGCGTGGCGCTGGTGCACGGGATGAGCAGGCCGATCGGTGCGCATTTCCATGTCGCACACGGACTGTCGAATGCCATGCTACTTCCCGCGATCACGGCGTTCTCCGTGAACGGAGCGGAGAGCCGCTACGCCGACTGCGCGCGTGCATTCGGCGCTGCACCGGAATCGGCAGGCGATTCCGTCGCCGCGCAGTTCCTCGTCGAAACCCTGAGCACGCTGTGTCACGACCTGAAGGTTCCGACGCCGCTCGCCTACGGGATCGACCGCGACGCCTGGGACGGCCTCATTCCGTTGATGGCAGAGCAGGCGCTGGCGTCCGGATCGCCCGGCAACAATCCGGTCGTGCCCACCGCCGGCCAGATCGAGACGCTGTATTCGGAGGTCTTCAGCCAGCGCTAGAATTCGACGGTACCCCTGAGGTACCGCCGGTAAGCCCCGGACAGGTGGACGCGGTCGCCGCGCACCTCGCAGTGCACCGTTCCTCCCCGCGCCGACAGTTGTCGTCCGACAAGGTTGTCTAGGCCCAGGACGTCAGCCCAGTACGGCGCGATCTGCGAGTGCGCGGACCCCGTCACCGGGTCCTCCTGAACGCCGGCCGCGGCGCCGAACCAACGCGATACGAAGTCGAGCCCCTCGACGTCGGACGCTGCGGTGACGACAATTCCCCGCACCTTCAGCGGGCTGATCACGGCGAAGTCGGGTGCCATCGACGCGATGTCGTGTTCGGATTCCGCGACGAACACGAGGTCGGTGGCCTTCAGGCACTCCCGCACCGGAATCCCGAGTGCGGCGACGATCCGGGGATCGGCCGCGGTCGGTGCCGGCGGCTCCGCCGGGAAATCCATCACCAGCGTCGCGTCCGGTCCACGGTCGACGTGCAGCCAGCCGCTACGCGTCCAGAATTGGATGCGGTCGGCGTCCGGGTGCACGTCCTCGAAGATCTGTGCGGCGGTGGCGAGGGTGGCATGGCCGCACAGGTCCACCTCGACGGCAGGGGTGAACCACCGCAGGTGATACGCCGGGTGTTCCGGGTCGTGGGGCCCCGCGTCCACGGGAAGCTGAGCGGTGTAGAACGCCGTCTCGGACAGGTTGTTCTCTTCGGCGAGTTGCTGAAGCACCGAATCGTCCAGCCAGTCGGCGGTCAGCGGCATGACCGCCGCCGGGTTGCCCTCGAAGGGCCCGGCGGCGAATGCGTCGATCTGATAGATGTCCAGCTTCATAGCGTCCGATGGTGGTGGACGGTCCGGCGCCCGTCGAGGGCCATCTCGCACACGGTGGACCGGTCCCGACGTCACGCCCGCGCGAAGCTCATCGTCTCGCCTTCGACGCCGCGCATCCACAGGTCGTTGCACGCGGCCGCCAATTCCGGCAGCCCCTCCTCGATGGCGGCGAACACGTTGCCCGGCACCCAGCCGACGTCGCCGTTGAGCAGGAGGTTGTTGCGGCCGTAGAAGATCGCGAGGTCGGTGGCGCCCTGCGCGGCGTGCGCCTCCGAGCCCGGCTCGTACCCGTAGGCGGAGTTGCCGATCTCCCAGGGCTCGAAGTCGAACAGGCACACGTCACCGGGAATCGGTGTGACGGTGGGATTTTCCCGCCGCGGTGCCGCGGTGATCCGCGGGATCAGCGTGTACACCTCGTTGCGCGCGTACTTGGCGTGGTACGCGTCGCCGCTCTGCGGAAGCACGTTCCACACCGCGTCGCACGTGAGTGGTGCATCCTCGTCGAGAAGCCGGGCACGGCAGGTCACGCCGCGCTTGTCCAGGCTGATGGTGATGTAGCGAGCCACAGGTCCTCCTTCGGAGCCCGTGAGTACTTGTTAACCGCGGGCGGTTAACAAGTACTCACGGGTGCTTGTCACACTTCGTCGAGTACTTCGGACCAGATCTTCAGGGCGTCCTCGATCTGTTCCGCCGTCACGATGAGCGGTGGAATCATCCGTACCACGTTCATGTAGGCGCCGCAGGTCAGGAGCAGCAGCCCCTTCTTCGCGGCCAGCTGCTGCGCCGCAGCCGCTTTCGCACGGTCCGCACTGCCGTCGGCGGCCGTGAACTCGCTACCCACGAGCAGTCCGAGACCACGGACGTCACCGATCCCGTCGATGGCGCGGGCGCGCGCACCGTCGAGCAACTGGACGCCCCGCGCGGCGGCGTTGGCCACGAGATCTTCCTTCTCGATCACCTCGAGCGTCGCGACCGCGGCCGCGCAGGACACGGCGTTGCCGCCGTACGTTCCACCCTGCGACCCCGGCCAGCCCTTGGCCATGAGCTCCTCGGACGCCGCGATGCCCGACAACGGGAAACCACTGGCCAGACCCTTGGCGATGGTGATGATGTCGGGCCGGACGTCGAAATGCTGGTGCCCGAAGAACTTGCCGGTGCGACCGAAACCGGTCTGGATCTCGTCGATGACGAGCAGGATGCCGTACCGGTCGGCGCGCTCGCGGAGCCCCTGAAAGAACGCGGTGTTGCCGGGCACGTATCCGCCCTCGCCGAGAACGGGCTCGACGACGAACGCCGCCGTCTCGTTCGGCGCGGTGAGCGTCGCGAAGATGTAGTCGAGTTCCTTCAGCGCGAACGCGGTCGCCTCCTCCTCGGTCCAGCCGTAGCGGTAGGCGTTGGGGAACGGTGCCACGTGCACCCCGCCCATCAGCGGGCTGAAGCCGGCCGAGAACCGGGTGCCGGACGTGGTCATCGTCGCCGTCGCGACCGTGCGTCCGTGGAATCCGCCGTGGAAGACGATCACGTTGGGGCGGCCGGTCGCCTGCCGCGACAGTCGCAGCGACGCCTCGACGGCCTCACTCCCCGAGTTCGCGAAGAACAGCGAGTCGAGCCACGGGGGCAGCACCGATCCCAGTCGATCGACCAGTTCGAGCATCGGCTGGTGCATGACCGTCGTGTACTGGCCGTGGATCAGGGAGCCGACCTGCCTGCGCGCGGCTTCCACGACGTGCGGGTGGCAGTGCCCGGTGCTGGTGACGCCGATGCCCGCGGTGAAGTCGAGATAGCGCCTGCCGTCGGTGCCGTAGAGGTAGCACCCTTCACCGTGATCGACCGTCACGGGTGTGGCCTGTGCGAGCAGTGGAGATAGCCGAGTCACGAGAACCCTCCCACGCGTAGATGCCGGCGAATGTCGGCAAGTGCATTGTCAGATTGTTGACAATCTGTATAACATGGGGAGCGTCCCTTCGGCAATGGAGAATGGGGAAAAATCATGCTCGAGGAAGCAGCAATCGCATCGGTGCAGACCGGCCTGTTCATCGGCGGCAAGTGGCGCGACAGCGCCCGCACCATGCCGGTCCACGACCCGTCCAACGGACAGATCCTGTGCACGGTCGCCGACGCCGACGCCGCGGAGGCCCGCGAGGCGCTCGACGCGGCGGTGGCGGCGCAACCGTCGTGGGCGGCCACGACACCCCGCGAACGCAGCACCATCCTCATGAACGCACACCGACTCCTGCTCGAGAACGTCGACCGGCTGGCGCTGGTCATGACGCTCGAGATGGGCAAGCCACTCACCGAGGCGCGGGGTGAAATCGCCTACGCCGCGGAGTTCTTCCGCTGGTTCGCGGAGGAGGCCGTCCGCATCGACGGCGGCTACATGACGGCGCCCGGCGGCGGGTCGCGGTTCCTCGTGACCCGTCAGCCCGTGGGGACGAGCCTGCTCATCACCCCGTGGAACTTCCCGATGGCGATGGGTACCCGGAAGATCGGGCCCGCGATCGCCGCCGGGTGCACGTCCGTCATCAAGCCGGCGGCCCAGACGCCGCTGTCGATTCTGGCGCTCGCCGATATCCTCACCGAGGCCGGGCTGCCGGACGGCGTCGTCAACGTCGTCACCACGTCCAGCCCCGACGAGGTCATCACTCCCCTCATCCTCGACGGCAGGGCCCGCAAGCTGTCGTTCACCGGTTCGACCAAGGTCGGGAAGCATCTGCTCGAACTGTGCGCGCGCACGGTGATGCGCACATCCATGGAATTGGGCGGCAACGCGCCGTTCCTCGTCTTCGACGACGCGAATCTCGACGACGCCGTCGACGGGGCCATGGCGGCGAAGATGCGCAACATCGGCCAGGCCTGCACGGCTGCCAACCGGATTCTCGTGCACAGTTCGGTCGCCGAGGAATTCACGCGCAAACTCACGCAGCGGATGGAGGCCCTGCCCGTCGGGCGCGGCACGGAGGACGGCGTCGTGGTCGGACCGCTGATCGACGAGGCGGCCGTCGCGAAGGTGAGCAGTCTCGTCGCGGACGCGGTCGACCGCGGCGCCTCGGTGCTCACCGGCGGCGAGGCACTCGACCGCCCGGGCAACTTCTACCCGGCGACGGTCCTGACGGGTGTGCCCGACGACGCCGAGATGTGCCACAACGAGATCTTCGGCCCGGTGGCCGCGATCAGCACGTTCGAGACCGAGGCCGAGGCCGTCGAGCGGGCCAACGACACCCCGTACGGGCTGGTGGCCTACGTGTACACCGAGAGCCTCAAGCGCGGCATCCGCGTGTGCGAGGCGCTGGAGTCGGGCATGGTCGGCCTCAACCAGGGTGTGGTGTCGAATCCGGCCGCGCCGTTCGGCGGCGTGAAGGAATCCGGGCTCGGGCGCGAAGGCGGAACCACCGGCATCGACGAATTCCTCGAGACCAAGTACATCGGTGTCGCCGTCTAGGAGCTAGAGCCAGGTGTCTTCCGACGACGTCGTGAGGAACGCCTCGAGGTCGTCGCGCCACGGCGCAGGCACCGTCTTGTCCGGTTCGATGCCGGTGTACTGCCCGCGGTAGAACAGCAGCGGTCGCTCCTCCCTGATCTCGCTCAGGGAGGAGACCCGGCCGAACGCGACCCAGTGGTCGCCGCCGTCGTGCACGCTCTCGAGCGAGCAGTCGATGTGGGCCAGCGAACCGGTGAGGATCGGCGAGCCCAGCGGCGACTCCGTCCAGTCGATCCCGGCGAACTTGTCCGGGTCGCGGGAACCGAAGCGGGCGCACGTCGACTGTTGTTCTTCGGCGAGCACGTTGACGCAGAAGATGCCGCTGCGCTCGATCGCCGCCCACGACCGCGACGTCTTGGTCGGGCAGAACAGCACGAGCGGGGGTTCGAGCGACAGCGCGGCGAACGACTGGCATGCGAACCCCACCGGCACGCCGTCGTCGATCGTCGTGATGATGGTGACGCCGGTGCAGAACTGGCCGAGCACCGTCCGGAACCGTCGCGGATCGATCGCCTCGGCCGCGACGGCCCCGTCCCCGGTCACCTCGCTCACGGCTGCATCCCGACGCTGAAGTCGTGACCCCACAGGCTGACGGCCGTGCTCTCCCTCGCGATCCAGCTCTCGTCCTCCACCTGACGTCCCTCGCAACCGAATTCGATGTCGAAGCCGCCGGGGGTCTTCATGTAGAACGACAGCATCAGGTCGTTGACGTGGCGGCCGAGCGTGGCCGACATCTTGACCTTCTTGCGGAGCGCGCGGTCGAGGCACAATCCGACGTCGTCGGAGTTCTCGACCTCGATCATCAGGTGCACGATGCCGCTCGGCGTCGGCATCGGCAGGAACGCGAGACTGTGATGCCGCGGGTTGCAGCCGAAGAACCGCAACCACGCCGGCTTGCCGTCCGCGGGCCGCCCGACCATTTGCGGGGGCAACCGCATCGAATCGCGCAGGCGGAAACCGAGGACGTCGCGGTAGAAGCGCAGCGACGCCTCGTCGTCCGTGGTCGAGAGGACGACGTGCCCGAGGCCCTGCTCACCCGTGACGAACTTGTGCCCGTACGGGCTGACCACGCGCCGGTGCTCCAGGGCCGCACCGTGAAACGCCTCGAGAGTGTTGCCCGACGGGTCCTCGAACGTGATCAGCTCGTCGACCCTGCGGTCCTGCAACTGCTCGGCCGTCCCTTCCTTGAACGCGACGCCGGCCGCCGACAGGTTGTCCCGGACCTCCTGCAACTCCGCGGCATTGGCCGTCTCCCAGCCCGACACCGACAGCCGGTCCTGTTCCCCGGGGAAGATCACGAGGCGAGCCGGGAAGTCGTCCATTCGCAGATACAGGGCGTCCGGGTCGGAGCCCTTGCCCTCGACCATGCCGAGCACCTTGAGACCGTATTCGCGCCACGCGGCCATGTCGGTGGCCTCGATGCGCATGTATGCCAGTGAACGAATACTCATCACTTACCCCCGTCCAGAAGGAAATCGGTGGCCAGGCGGTTGAACTCGTCGAACTTCTCCAGCTGCGCCCAGTGTCCGCACCCGCCGAAGACGTGCAACTGCGCCCGCGGAATCATCTTCAGCGCCACCAGCGCACCGTCGAGCGGGTTGACCCGGTCTTCGCGACCCCAGATCAGCAGCACCCGCTGGCGCAGCTTGTACGCGTCGCGCCACAGCATTCCCAGCTCGAAGTCGGCCGAGGAGAACGACTTTCCCATCGCCTTGGCGGCCGCGAGCGACTCGGGTGTGCTCGCGGCGGCGAAACGTTCGTCGATCAGTTCGTCGGTGATCAACTTCTGGTCGAACACCATGATGCGCAGGAACGCCTCGAGGTTCTCCCGGGTGGGCTGGTAGCCGAATTTGCCGAGGTTCTTGACGCCCTCGGTCGGGTCCGGGGCGAACAGGTTGACGCTCAGCCCGCCCGGGCCCATGAGCACCAGCCGGCCCGCGCGGTCGGGGTAGTCCAGCGCAAAACGCACCGCGGCACCGCCACCGAGCGAGTTGCCGAGCAGGTGGACACGTCCGCCGACGCCGAGGGTGTCGAGCAGGTCCTTCAACGCGGACGCGCTGTGCACGAAGTACTGCGGGTGCTCGGTCGGCTTGTCCGACAACCCGTATCCCGGCTGATCGACGGCGAGCACGTGGAACTTCTCGGCGAGAACCGGGATGTTCCTGGCGAAGTTCGACCACGACGAAGCGCCCGGTCCGCCGCCGTGCAGCAGCACGATCGTGGTGTCGTTGCCGACCCCGGCCTCGTGGTAGTGCAACTTCAGGTCGGGCCGGACCTGCGCGAACTTCGAGGTGGACTCGAACGTGAGGGCCTCTTCGGTAGTCGTCACGTGTTCTCCTAGACCATCGTGTCGGTGATGGGCAGACCAAATTCGCCTGTGCCGTACATGACGTAGGCGCGCTCGGGATCGTTGGCCGCGTGGACGCGTCCGGCGTGCGCGTCCCGCCAGAAACGCTGCAGCGGCGTGCCATTGGCCAGCGCGGTGGCCCCCGAGCTCTCGAACAGTTTGTCGATGGACGAAATGGCGCGGCCCGTGGCGCGCACCTGGTCGCGGCGAGCCCGCAGCCGCAGCTCGAACGGGACTTCCTCACCGGCGACGAGCAGTGCGTATTCGTCGGCGACGTTCCCGGACAGCTGGCGCCAGGCGGCGTCGATGTCACTCGAGGCCTCGGCGATGCGAACCTTGGCGAACGGGTCGTCCTTCGCCTTCTCGCCGGCGAACGCCGCGCGGACGCGCTTGCCCTGATGTTCGACGTGCGCGTCGTAGGCGCCGTAGGCCATCCCGACGATCGGCGCGGAGATGGTGGTGGGATGAATTGTCCCCCAGGGCATCTTGTAGACGGGTGCGGTGTTGCGCTCGAGCCCGGGTGCGGTGAGGTTGCTCATCGCCTTGAAGCTGAGGACGCGGTGCGTCGGGACGAACACGTCCTCGACCACCACGGTGTTGCTGCCGGTTCCGCGGAGTCCCACGACATTCCACACGTCGTCGATCCGGTAGTCCTCACGCGGGATCAGGAAGCTGACGAAGTCGACGGGGCGGCCGTCCTTGATGACGGGCCCG
The DNA here is from genome assembly GCF_030058635.1 of Rhodococcus sp. IEGM 1305. Taxonomy (NCBI): domain Bacteria; kingdom Bacillati; phylum Actinomycetota; class Actinomycetes; order Mycobacteriales; family Nocardiaceae; genus Rhodococcus; species Rhodococcus sp. IEGM 1305. Next base: position 4,831 of record NZ_JASHKX010000069.1, on the reverse strand, counting down.
CCGAGCACCGCCCAGCTGGCGTGCTCACAGCCGGAAGACCAGGCCCAGGCGCCGTTGACCGTGTATCCGCCGTCGACGACCTGCCCGGCGCCCATCGGCGCGTACGACGACGAGATCCGGACGTCGGTGTCGTTGCCCCACACGTCTTCCTGAGCCTGCTGCGAGAACAGGGCGAGGTGCCAGTTGTGCACACCGATGATCGACGAGACCCAGCCGGTGGAACCGCAGGCGCTCGCGATCTTCCGCACCGCGGAGTAGAACAACACCGGATCCGCCTGGTAACCACCCCACTGTTCGGGCTGGAGCAACCGGAAGAATCCGGTCTCCTGGAGCGCCTTCATGGAATCGTCGGGGATACGACGTAGATCCTCGGTCTCCTGCGCACGCTCTCGCAGCGTCGGCAGTAGTGCGTCGACCCGCTGCATCACCTCGTGACTGTCATGGTCACCCACAGGACGCTCCTGTCTCGTTCGATGGTTCACTTATCCTCTGAGACTAGAACACGTTCCCATTTATGTCGAGATACCGGCAAAGGCGCTGTTTGACGGCCCGGGTCTGGAAGAAAGCCTCCGAAAATCTGGCGGATCCTGTCGAAGTTCTATAACGTGTTCTACTAACAGCATGAAGGGATGTGAGGGCACAATGGCGCAGATTCGCGAGATCGATGTGGGCACGGTCCAGACCCGCTTCGCGCGTGGTTGGCACTGCCTCGGTTTGACCAAGACGTTCAAGGACGGCAAACCGCATTCGATCGAGGCATTCGGCACCAAACTCGTCGTCTTCGCCGACAGCAAGGGCGAACTGAAGGTTCTGGACGCGTATTGCCGGCACATGGGCGGCGACCTGTCTCAGGGCACGGTCAAAGGCGATTCCGTGGCCTGCCCGTTCCACGACTGGCGCTGGGGCGGCAACGGCAAGTGCACCAGCATTCCCTACGCACGCCGGGTTCCCCCGATCGCCCGCACCCGGGCATGGCTCACCCTCGAGCAGAACGGTCAGCTGTTCGTCTGGAACGACCCGGAGGGCAATCCCCCGCCGGAGAACGTGACCATCCCCCGCATCGAAGGCGCCTACAGCGACGAGTGGACCGATTGGACCTGGAACTCGATGCTGATCGAAGGGTCCAACTGCCGCGAGATCATCGACAACGTCGTCGACATGGCGCACTTCTTTTACATCCACTACGCGTTCCCGACGTACTTCAAGAACGTCTTCGAAGGCCACATCGCAACGCAGTACCTCAACACGAAGGGTCGCCCCGACGTCGGGATGGCGACGCAGTACGGCATGGAATCGCTGCTGCGCTCCGAGGCCGCGTACTACGGGCCGTCCTACATGATCAATCCGCTGTGGAACAGCTACGGCGGGTACGAGGTCGAGAGCGTCCTCATCAACTGCCACTATCCGGTGACGAACAATTCGTTCATGCTCCAGTACGGCGTGACCGTCAAGAAGCCGACCGGCATCGACGACGAAACAGCCGACAAGCTGGCCGCAAAGTTCACCGAGGGCATCGCCGAGGGCTTCCTGCAGGACGTCGAGATCTGGAAGAACAAGACCAAGATCGACAACCCCCTGCTCTGCGACGAGGATGGTCCGGTCTACCAGCTGCGACGCTGGTACGACCAGTTCTACGTCGACGTCGCCGACGTCACCGACAAGATGACGCAGCGTTTCGAGTTCGAAGTCGACACCACCAAGGCCAACGAGGCCTGGCAACACGAGGTCGAGGAGAACCTGGCCCGTCAGAAGGCCGAACGCGAGGCCGGTGAGCGGTCCGAGAACACGACCGCGGGGCGGTCCGAGAGCAAGGAAGCGCAGGTCTGATCATGAGTGCCTCGATCGAATGGGCCAAAGCTCCCGACTTCGCCGGGCAGCCTGCTCGGCTCGAGGCCATTCATGCGCAGACGTTGGCCGACAAGGCCAATTACCTCGACGACGGCATGAACGAAGTCGAGTGCCGTACGTGCGGAACCTGTGTGCTGGTGCGCAAGAACAGCCTCAAGCACACGAGCGTCCAGTGGACGGACGACCCTGCGAAGACGTGCCCGACGTTCCGGGACGCCGTCGGCGAGGGACAGTCCACCGCGCTCCGCGAGGGGTGCCCGCGACTGTGGGACAGCATCAACCACGCGGTGATGGAGGGGTTCATCGACGTGCGAGATCGCGTCGAATAGTCGTCGGTACCACTGCGGCGGATGCGTCGCCCGATGTGACATTCGTGCAGTCAGGCTGCACGAATGTCACATTGGGCGCTTAGGCTGGATGTGCCGTCGGATTCGGCGGTTCCAGCCGAACCGGAGGCGTGCCATGACAGGCCGAATCGTGCACTTCGAGATCCCCTTCGACGACGGTGACCGCGCACGAGCGTTCTATCGGGACGCATTCGGGTGGGCCATCGCCGAGATCCCCGACATGGACTACAGCATGGTCACCACCGGACCTGTCGGTGAGAGCGGCATGCCCGACGAACCCGGTTACATCAACGGCGGCATGATGCAGCGCGGGGAGGTAACCACTCCCGTGGTCACCGTCGACGTCGAGAGCATCGAATCCGCCCTCGAAAGGATCGAATCCCTCGGTGGCAAGACCGTCACCGGCCGGACCCCCGTCGGGAACATGGGATTCGCCGCGTACTTCACCGACTCCGAGGGCAACGTCGTCGGGCTGTGGGAGACCGCCCGCTGACCTGTGAGTACTTATCAACCGCCCGACGTTAAGAAGTACTCACGGGCGGCGCAGCCGCAGCCCGCTCGCGCTGCAGTTCGAGCGCGATGTCGATGAGCTGGTCTTCCTGGCCGCCGACGAGCTTGCGCTTGCCGGCGCGGACGAGGAGTTCGGCGGACGAGACGCCGTACCGCTCGGCCTGACGTTCCGCGTGCTTGAGGAAGCTCGAGTAGACGCCGGCGTACCCCATCATCAGCGCCTGGCGGTCGAGGAGGCATTCGGCGGGCATCGCCGGACGCACCACGTCCTCGGCGGCGTCGGCGATCGCGAAGAAGTCGATCCCCGTCTTGACGCCGATCTTGTCGCACACGCCGACGAACGCCTCGACCGGCGCGTTACCGGCGCCGGCGCCGAATCGTCGTGTGCTGCCGTCGATCTGCTTTGCACCTGCCCGCACGGCGGCGATCGAGTTGGCCACACCGAGTCCGAGGTTCTCGTGACCGTGGAAACCCACCTGTGCGTCCGAGCCGAGTTCCTGCACCAGCGCCTCGACGCGGTCCGACACCTGCTCGAGCACGAGCGCGCCTGCGGAGTCGACGACGTACACGCACTGGCAGCCCGCGTCGGCCATGATGCGGGCCTGCTTGGCGAGCTTCTCCGGTGCGATCGAGTGCGCCATCATCAGGAAGCCGACGGTCTCGAGACCGCGGTCGCGAGCCAGCCCGAAGTGCTGGATGGACACGTCCGCCTCGGTGCAGTGCGTCGCGATGCGGCAGATCGAGGCGCCGTTGTCCTGGGCGACGATGATGTCGTCCTTGATGCCGAGCCCCGGCAGCATGAGGAAGGCGATCTTCGCGTTCTTCGCCGTGTCGACGGCGATCGAGATGAGTTCCTGCTCCGGGACCTTGGAGAACCCGTAGTTGAACGAGGACCCACCCAGTCCGTCGCCGTGCGTCACCTCGATGACCGGGACCCCGGCGTTGTCGAGCGCACCGACGATGGCCCGGACCTCCTCACCGGTGAACTGGTGCCGCTTGTGGTGCGAACCGTCCCGCAGGGAGGTGTCGGTGACGCGGATGTCCCAGCTGCTGCTCATATTTCCCGTCGCTCCGCTCGCCCCGTCGAAATGAACCATTGTGCTCATGCCTCCACACTCAGGAGCTTCTGGGCGATCTCCTCGCCCACCTTGGTTGCCGCTGCGGTCATGATGTCGAGGTTGCCCGCGTACGGGGGCAGGAAGTCGCCTGCGCCCTCGACCTCGACGAACGTGGTGACCGTCGCCTGCCCGCCGGACACGACGCTCGGGTCGTCGAATTGCGGTTCGTTGAGCAGCCGGTAGCCGGGGACGTACTGCTGGATGTCCGCGACTACGCGGTGGATGGAGTCGGTGATGGCGGCGCGGTCGGCGTCCTCGGGGATCGCGCAGAAGATCGTGTCGCGCATGATCATCGGCGGGTCGGCCGGGTTGAGGATGATGATGGCCTTGCCGCGCTGCGCTCCGCCGATGGTCTCGATGCCGCGGCTGGTGGTCTTGGTGAACTCGTCGATGTTGGCGCGGGTGCCCGGGCCCGCGGAGACGGACGCCACCGACGCGACGATCTCGGCGTACGGCACGTCGACGACGCGGGAGACGGCGTACACGATCGGGATCGTGGCCTGCCCTCCGCACGTGATCATGTTGACGTTGGGGGCGCCGAGGTGTTCGCGCAGGTTCGCCGGTGGGACCACGGCGGGTCCTACGGCGGCGGGTGTCAGGTCGACGGCGCGGATGCCGGCGGCCTCGTACCGCGGTGCTGCCTCCCGATGCACGTACGCGGACGTGGCCTCGAAGACGAGATCGGGTTTCTCCGGCTGGTTCAGCAACCAGTCGACACCCTCGGCAGACGTTTCCAGTCCCAACTTGCGGGCCCGCGCCAGGCCTTCGCTCTCGGGGTCGATCCCGATCATCCACCGGGGTTCGAGCCACTCGGATCGCTGCAGCTTGTAGAGCAGGTCGGTGCTGATGTTGCCCGAACCGACGATCGCCACACTTGCCTTGGTCATGAACAAACTCCTACTTGAACTGCAGGGATACGGAGCCGAGCCCACTGAACTCGGCGCGGAAGTGATCGCCCGGGTGCGCGTCGATGGCGCGGGTGCACGAGCCGGGCAGCACGATGTCGCC
>NZ_JASHKX010000014.1:0-144516 GCF_030058635.1 Rhodococcus sp. IEGM 1305 | reverse complement strand
GCCACCCCACCCCCACCCAACCCCACACCCCCCGCCAAAATCTCCGGCAACAACCACACCCCCACACCCACCCCACCCCGCACCGGCACCAACACACCCCGCTCACCCGAACCCAACACATCCAGCCCGGCGAGCGGCGCATCCGGTGCCCCGATCGCGGCGGCGAGAATGTGGGCGACACGTTGCGCGTCGCCGGGACCGTGCACGTCGACGGTCCAGGACCCGTCGCGGTCGTCGACCTCCACGACCATCCCGTCGCCGCCGGAGTCCCATCGCTTCACGACGGCGACAGCACCCTCACCGATGCGCTCGACGCCGAGCGGTTCCCGCATGCCGCCCGCCACCGGCCAGGAGTCCGCCGCACCATCTTCGGAAACGAGGTACCGGTGCCGTCGGGATCTTCGCAGTTGCAGACCCACGTGCCGTGTCAGCGCGTCGAACGTGAGTTGCGGTGCGAGGGAAAGCCTCACGGGTGTGGTGGACCCGTGCGACCGATGCCCGACCAGCATATCTTCGACGGCGGTGCGGCTGTGCCAGTACACCGCCAGCGCGGCGAGCAGAACGGCGTCGGGACCACCACCGCTGCGGCGTGCGAGCCGCACGAGCGCGCCGTCGGCGGGAATGGTGAACGAGCCGAGTTTCTCCCCTTCGGCGATCGGTCCGGGCGGGGTCTCGTGTCGCGGCGCTCCGGCGAGCAGGTGCTCCCAGTAGCGGCGGTCGTCCGCCCACGCGGCGCTCTCGCGGTATCGCGCATCCGCGGTCAGCGGGACGGAGGGCGACACGAACGGCCGGGACTCGGGCGGCGAGGTGGGAGCGGCGTCCCCCGTCTCGTAGGCCTCGGCGGCGCGGCGGACGATCGCCGTCATGCCCGGTTCGTCGTTCACCAGCCGGTGGTAACGCTGGAACCACCCGTATCCGCCGTGCGGCAGCCGGAACAGGACGTGCACGTACAGCGGTCCGGTGCCGGGGTCCATGGGCCGGTTCAGCTCGTGATCGATCCACGTCGTCACGAGTCGGCCGGGATCGTCGGACCCGGCGGCGTCGAGGACGTCCGGGCCGGTCACCGCGGCGCCGGTGACCTGGCCGGGTTCCGGGCCGTCGAGCACGAAAGTACTGTGCAGGCCGGTGCATTCGGCCAACGTCTTCTGCAGTGCCCGGCAGAGTCGGTCTTCGTCGAGCGGCCCGTCGAGTTCGAGATACTGACCGAAGGAGGCGTCGTGTGCCCCGGCACGGAGCACCGCGAGTTGGTCGTAGGTGAGGGGCAGCACCTCACCGGTACTCATGGAATCCTCGCCCGGTCTTACGCCCGAGATGACCGGCCTCGACCAGGGCGACGAGCGACTCGGGCGGGCGGTAGTGGTCGTCACCGGTCAATTCGCGCAGCGCGGTCATCGTGTCGTGGACGTTGTCCAGGCCGATCAGATCCGCGGTCCGCAGTGGTCCCATCGGATGGCCGAGGCAGCCTTCGAACAACGCATCGGTGGTCTCCGCGTCGGCGATACCGTCGCCGAGCGCGGCTGCCGCCTCGGCGATACACAGCATGAGGACACGGTTGAGCAGGAATCCGGGTCCGTCGCCGACAAGGATGCCGGTCTTGTTCAGGGAGGCGAGAAGCGCCAACGCACGGTCCAGCGACTGCGGCGACGTCCGCGGCCCCCGCACCACCTCGACGGTGTCCTTGAGCGGAGCGGGATTCATGAAGTGCAATCCGACAACCTGTTCCGGTCTCGTCGTACTGTCCGCGAGACGGTCGACGGGGATGCCGGAGGTGCACGACGCGAGTAGTGCGTCGGGTGCACACACACGGTCCAGTTCGGCGAAGACCTTCTCCTTGAGGTCGATACGCTCGGGAACGCATTCGATGACGACGGCAGCGTCCCGCAGATCGGTCATCTCCCCGGTCCAGTGCACCCGCGCGGTGACCTCGGCGGGTTTCGGACCACCGGCCCGGCCGAGGAGTATCGCCAGCCGCAGCGAGTCGCGCATCCGCGACCGGGCCTGGTCGACAGCCTGCGGGTCGGGGTCGACGACGATCACGTCGTGGCCGGCCTGCGCGAGACATTCGGCGACCCCTGCGCCCATGGTTCCCGCCCCCACCACACCGACGCTCATCGCGCTGCCAGCGGTCATCGCACTGCCTCCGTGGTGAAGCCGGTGTCGTCCTGGTGCACGTACTCCATCGCCACCTCCTGGGTGGGCAGGTCGGGATGAGCCACGAGTCCGGTCAGCAGCCGCCGGAGGTCGGTGAGCATCGCGGTGGCCGTGGTCCGGTCGAAGAGGTCGGTGGCGTAGTCGAGTTCGAGGGTCAGTGCTGTGGGGCCGCGGGTCCACGACAGCCCGAGTTCGACGGGTGACAGGTCTGCCCGCTCGGGATTGTCGTCGCGCTCCCCGTCGTAGCGCACCGGGAAGTGCTGCGCCGCCGTGTCGGCCGCGCGACTGTCCGAAGACAGCTCCCGGCGTACGGTCTCCACCAGTTCCGGGTAGGTGGGGTCGCCGGACAGGTCCACGGCCACGATCCGCGGGGATGCCTCCGGCCCTGCGGCCGTGCCCACCGCCACCTCGTCCTGCGCCGTGTACCAGGCGAGGAGCGTGAGCCAGGCGGCGAGCAGTTCCGGGTGGCCCGGCTGACCGTCGAGCGTCGCCGTGACCCGTGCGGTCGAATAGCGCAGCGGTTCCGCACCGTTCGAGGGCTGCCGCGGCCGATCCGCCGGGACCAGGGGCGGTGCCACCAATCGCGGCGCCGGCGCCGGCGCCGCGTCGGCCAGGAACACGGAAATGGGTTGTGTACGCGGAGAATCCGCGACACCGTCGAGGATGCGAACGTACTCGGCGCACAACGCGGCGGCAGTCTGCTCGGTGAACAATTCCGTGCTGAACTCGAGCCCGGCCGCCATGCCGTCCTCGCCGCCCCGCTCCGTGGTGACGAGGGTGAGATCGAACTTGGCCGTGCCGGACGGCACCCCGCCGAACGCGATGGCCGCGGGATCCTCCTGGTCGAACAGCGTCTCGGTGAGTCCTTGCTGCGACTGCAGCGCCGGCAGTTCCTGGTGGACGTGGCAGACGTCGAACAGGGGTGTCCGGCTCAGGTCCCGGTCGCCGGTGAGTGCGGTGACGACGCGGTCGAACGGGATCTCCTGGTGTTCGAGGGCACCGAGCACCACATCACGCACGCGTGCGCACAACTCCGCGACTGTCGGGTCCCCGGACAGGTCGGCGCGCAGCGCCACCGTGCTGTTGAAGTACCCGATCATGCCGGACAGTTCCGGCCGGTTGCGTCCGGTCGTGGGTGTCCCGACCACGAGGTCGCGCTGGCGGCTGCGGCTCGCCATGACGAGGTAGAACGTGGAGAGCAGTACCACGAACAGCGACACGGACTCCCTCCGCGCCACGGCCCGCAGCCTCCGTGTCAGGTCCTCGGAGACGGTGAACGTGTGGAACGCGCCGGTGAAGTTCTTCCGCTCCGGGCGCGGGAAGTCGGTGGGCAGCCGGAGCAGCGGAACGTCCTCCAGGACGGTTCTCCAGTATTCGAGTTCGGAGTCGAGCGCGGCGCTCGCGATCAGTTCCCGCTGCCACAGGGCGTAATCCCAGTACTCGATGGGGAGCGGGGCGAGATCGGCGCGGCGACCGGCTCGGCGTGCCGCGTACAGGGCGGGCAGTTCCTGCTCGAAGATCCGCGGCGAACCCCCGTCGTTGACGGAATGGTGGGTGGTGACCTGCAGGACGTGCTCGTCGGGGCCGATCCTGATGAGCAGTGCCCGCACCAGCGGGTCGGCGGCCAGGTCGAACGGCGCCACCGCGACCTCGTGTACGAGTGCCCGGGCCGCGGCCTCCGGATCCGGTTCGCCCGACACGTCGGCGGTGCGGAAGAAGTCGCCGAGGGATTCGCGGATCCGCAGTTCCGGCTCCCCGTCCACCTCGACGTAGTTGGACAGCAGCACCCGATGCCGTGCGGCGAGATCGTCCCACATGCCCCGGACGGCGGATTCGTCGATCGGACCGTGCAATTCGCTGACCATCGGCAGGTTGTAGATGGTCGTCGCGGCGTCGAGTTGGTGATGGAACCACATGCGTACCTGACCGAACGACATCACGTGCCGCCCCCGCGGCACGATCGGGGGCAGCCCACCGGACGCGGACGTGCCGGCCGCGAGGAGTGCGGCGAAGTCCGCGACCTTCGGCCGTTCGTAGAGGTCGATGAGTTTGGGCCGGACCCCGTATCGGTCCGACACCCGGTCGACGAGTTGCATGCCGATGAGCGAGTTTCCACCGAGGTCGAAATAGTCGTCGTCGGCGCCGACGTCCCTTTCGCTGTGAAGCAACTCGCGCAGTGTCGTCTGCAACCAGTCGAGGCTGTCTTCCGGCGCGGCCGTCGCCGATTGCGGGCTCGGTTCCGCCGACGGATTGTCCGGGGCGTCGGCCCAGTCGGGTCGACCCGGGAGGTCGAACCAGCACCGCGAACCGCGCAGTGGGTGTCCGGGTAGTCGCACTCGCCAGGCGGAGTCGTCACCGCGGTCGACGGCTGCCCAGTCGAGGTCGATTCCGCGCTCGTACAGCCCGGCGAGGAGGTGTGTGACCGCGTCGGACGTGTCCGGCGCGCGGAGTATGTCGGCGTCCGGGGTGTCGCGGAGGGCATCGGCGAGCAGTGCCCCGAGGCGTCCCTCCGGGCTCGGCTCCACGAAGACGACGGGTCCGTCCGCGAGCATGCCCTTCGCGACGGCGACGAGCCGGTCCGTGTCGATCGAGGGGTCCGCGGCCGCGGCGGCGATGTCGGCGGCCTCCACCGCCGACAGTGTGTCCCGCACATACCGGGCCGCGTACCGGGACACGCCACCGCTGAGGACGGCGTCGACGGTGACCCCGGCGGCGCGGAGGTCCCGGTGGACGGCGATCTGGCCGGCGAGGAGGTCCGCCTCGTCGCCGGTGGCGGGAAGCTCCGACGGCAGGCTGCGGCCGCGCAGTGCGGGTGGCATCCGGTCGGGTGACAGCAGCAACGCCACGGCGGGGCGTTGCCGGGTGGGCGGTGCGGAGTCCTCGCCGCGGGCACCCAGTTCGGCGGCGCGCGCAGCGAGCGACTGCGAGAGTTCGGCAATGCTGCGTGCGTGCACCGCCACCCGGTGGTCGTGGTGCGGGCGACCGCGATTGAGGGTGAACACCACATCGTCGAGGTCGTGCCCGCGCACGGCCGTCGCCAGTTCGGCGCACAGCGTCGCGAGGGCGCCCACGCTCTTCGCCGACACCCCGACCAGCCGAGCCGTCGTGCCCGCGCGGGATCCGGCGGCGCGCTCCGGCGGCTGTTCCACCACGCAGTGTGCGTTGATGCCGCCGAGGCTGAACGAACTCACCCCGGCCCGCCGAGGTCCGGTCTCGTCGCTCCACGTCCGGGCCTCGGTGACCACCTCGATTCCGTTGCCCGCGAGGTCGACTCCGCCGGTGGGTCGGTCGAAGTGCAGCGACGGGTACAACTCGCCGAGCTCGACACTCAGGATCGCCTTCACGAGGCCGGACACCCCGGCGGCGTGGTCGAGGTGACCGATGTTGGTCTTCACCGAACCGATCGGCAGGACGCCGGAACGGTCCCGGAACGCGGTCGTGATCCCTTCGAGTTCGACCGCGTCGCCCAGTGGAGTTCCCGATCCGTGGGCCTCGAGGTACCCGGCATCGTCCGGGGTGAGACCCGCCTTCTGCCAGGCCCGGGAGATGACGGCCACCTGCGCCCGCGCGCTCGGGGAGCTGATGGTTGCGGACGAATGACCGCTGGACACCGTTGCGGTGCCACGGATCACGGCGTGGACCGGGACGCGATCCGCACGGGCGCGGGCCATCGTGGTGAGGAGAAGCGCCGCCCCACCCTCCCCGACCGCGGTGCCGTCCGCGTTCGCGTCGAACGCGCGGCAGCGCCCGCCGGGTGACATCAGTTCCGCGGATCCCTCGGCCATGTCCGCGCGGAGGCCGTTCACGCGCAGACTGACTCCACCCGCGAGGGCGAAATCGGCGTCACCCGACCGCAGCTCCCGGCAGGCGTGGTGCACCGCGATCAGCGACCCGTTGCACCCCGAATCGACGGCGTAGCAGGGTCCGGTGAGGCCGAGCTGGTACGCGATCCGGGCCGGCACGGCGAACGGAACGTTGCCCAGTGTGCTCAGCACGCCCGGTTCCGCCCACATCGCCGGATACGTCGAGGTGGCGGCGCTGAACACCACCGCCGTCGCGCTGTCGCGGAACTCGGCCACCGAATAACCGGCGTCCTCGACCGCCTGATACGCGAGGACCAGTGCGAGACGCTGCTGCGGGTCGATCAGCGACGCTTCCCGTTTCGACAGGGTGAAGAAGGTGTAGTCGAACGTGGAGATGTCCTCGACGAAACCCATCGCGTGGTAGTGGGAGGGAGGTCCCAGCCCGGTCGCCTTTGCCCGTGACCGCGACAGCGGGCGCACCGAGTCCCGGCCCGCCGCGAGATTGGCACGGAACTCCGCCAGGTTCGCGGCCTCGGGGTAGCGCGCGGCGATGCCGACCACGGCGATGTCGTCGTCACCCGGTGTGGGATGTCGCACGCTCACGGTTGTCTCCTCCCTGCTGGTCAGAACTCGTAGGTGGCGGGCGCGGACGCCTCGCTCGTGTCGGTGGACTGCGCAATCGCCTCGGCCTGCGCCGCCACGGTGACGAGGTCGAACAGCTGGCCCACCCGCAGAGCCCCGGGCCACTGTTCGTCGAGACGACGCTGCAGTTCCACGACGCGATGCGAGTTGCCGCCGACGTCGAAGAACCCGTCTTCGGAACCGAAGTCGTCGTGGCCCAGCACGGCCGCCCAGTGTTCGGCGACCGACCGTTGCAGCGCGGTCCAGCGTTGCCGCGACTCGCCGCGCGCAGGCTCCGTCTCGGAGACGAGCGTGCGCAGCGCGTTCTCGTCCACCTCGCCGTCCGGCGTTCGCGGGACCGCGCCGAGTGCGACGAACCGCGTGGGGACCGATCGGGCGTCGAGCCGTCCGGCGCTGAACTCCCGCAGGTCTTCGGCCATCGGGAGCACGGCCGCCGCGGCCGCCGGGACCCAGAAGGCGGTGACACCGGTCGCGGTTGTGAGGACCACCGCTTCGCGGACCGCCGGGTGACTCTCCACGACGTCGGTGACCGACCGTGCCGGAGATCCGGTGGCGCCGACGCTCAGCAGTCGTCCGGACCAGTTCCACCGCGCGAGTGCGCCCGTCCGGACCATCCGGGAGCCCGGGGCGCCGAACGGATTCGCCACGAACGTCGTGGCCGCCACCCGCGCCGAGGCGTGGTGGTCCCGCGTATCGGCCACGTACACCGCACCGGTCACGCCTTCGGGGGTGAGCTGCAACCGGGGATCGAGCACGACGGTCTCGGCCGCCGCACTCCACTCGCGAATCCGGGTGAGTTCGTCCGGGGCCAGCACGTCGACGTCTCCGACGGCGACACTCGGATCCGCGACGACTGCGGTGAGGATCCTGGTGAACCGATCGGCCAGGGCCTGCACGGTCGCCGCATCGAAGAGGTCGGTGGCGTAGGTGAATCCCGCGGTCATCCCTTCCGGTGTTCCGCACTCGTCGTACTTCTCCCGCACCGTCAGCTGCAGGTCGAAGAGCGACACCTCCACGTCGGGTTCGAGGACTTCGGCCTCCAGGTGCGGGAGGGCGAGGTCGGGGTGTTCGGTGTTCCGGAACTCGAGCAACACCTGGAACAGGGGTGAATGCGACTGGGAGCGAGGCGGGTTCAGCGCTTCCACCACCCGCTCGAACGGCACGTCCGCGTGGGCGTAGGCCGCGAGGTCGGTCTCGCGGACCCGGGTGAGCAGTTCGTCGAAGGTCCCCGACACGTCGGTGCGCAGCACGAGGGTGTTGACGAACATTCCCACCACGTCGTCGAGGACGGCCTCGCCGCGGCCGGCGACCGGCGACCCGATCACCACGTCGCCGGTACCGCCCGACCGTGCGAGTAACACGGCGAGCGCCGCGTGCACGACCATGAACACGGTGCACCGCCGGGTCCGCGCCAACGCCACCGTGTCCCGGTGCAGGTCGGCGCCGATCCCGAACGTCACCCGGTCGCCGGCGGCAGAGCGCCGCGGCGGGCGGTCACGGTCCGTGGGCAGGTCGGTCACGGCCGGCGCATCGGCGAGAGCGGATCGCCAGTAGTCCAGTTGCCGCGAGAGCAGGGAGTCGGCGTCGTCCTCCGAACCGAGGAGTTCTCGCTGCCACACGGCGTAGTCGGGGTACTGCACCGGCAGCGGCTCCCATCCCGGCGCACAGCCCTCGGACCGCGCGGTGTAGGCCGTCATCACGTCGCGGGCGAGCGGAACCATCGAGAACCCGTCGGCCGCGATGTGGTGCACCACGACGACGAGGACGTGCTCCCGGTCGCCGAGTTCGAACAGCCTTGCCCGCATCGGGACTTCGGTGGCGACGTCGAAACCCGCGGACACGAGTGCCGAGATCTGTTCGCGTACCGGATCGTCGGACGTCGACACGGTGAGCTGCGCGACGTGGCCCGCACCGACGATCACCTGGGTGGGTCCCGATTCGCCGTACGGGTACCGGGTGCGCAGCGATTCGTGCCGGTCCACCACGTCGGCGAGGGCGGCGGTCAGTGCGTCGACGTCGAGGTCACCCGACAGCCTGACGATCATCGCGACGTTGTACGCGGGCGAGGACGGGTCGAACTGATTGAGGAGCCACATCCGGTGCTGCGCCCAGGACAGCGGCACCGGGTCGGGGCGCCGGGGCACCGTCACCGCGGGCCGGGCGTCGCCGCCCGCGCTCTCGCGCGCGATCCGTCCCGCGAGCGCCCGCACGGTCGGGGTCTCGAACACGTCCCGCACACCGACGTCCGTGCCGAGCGCGGAGTTGATCCGCGCGACCACCTGCGTCGCGGTCAGGGAGTTGCCTCCGGACGCGAAGAAGTCGTCGTCTGCTCCGACGACGCCGGTGCCGAGAACCTCGGCGAACACGTCGGCCACCGCGGACTCGAACGGTGTGCCGGGTGCACGGAAGATGCGGGGCGCGAATTCGGGGTCCGGCAGTGCGTGCCGGTCGACCTTGCCGTTGGCCCCGAGCGGCAGCCGGTCGAGGACCGTCACCGAGGCCGGCACCATGAACGGTGCGAGCACGGATCCGGCGAACTGCAGCACCTCGGTCGTGTCGAGGTCCGCGCCGTCCTCCGCGGTGACGTATCCGGCGAGGACCGCCTCGGCCGCGGGCGTGCGGCGCACCACGACCACCGCCTGCGCGACACCGGGGCAGCGGGTGAGCGCCGCCTCCACCTCCCCCGGTTCGACCCGCTGGCCACGCAACTTGACCTGGAAATCGTTGCGGCCCCAATATTCCAGCCGGCCTTCCTTCGTCCACCGCATCAGGTCGCCGGTGCGATACATGCGTGAGCCCGGGTGGTCGAACGGGTTCGCCACGAACGAGGCCGCGGTGGTTCCTGCCCGCCGGTGGTAGCCGCGCGCCAGACCCTCCCCCAGCACGTACAGCTCACCCACCACACCGACCGGCACCGGACGCAGCCACTCGTCGAGGACGAGTTCGCGGACACCGCGCATCGGGTGACCGATCCGCACGGGGTCGCCGGGTGTCATCGGGTCGCCGATGTTCGACATCACCGTCGTCTCCGTCGGGCCGTAGCCGACGAGCAGGGTGCGCCCGGACGCCCAGCGGGCCAGCAACTCCGGCGGGCAGCGTTCGCCGCCGACGACGAGCGCGCGGAGCAGGCGCAGACCCCGCGGGTCGATGGTGGCCAGGACCGCGGGGGTGGCGAACGCGTGCGTGATCCGCTCGGCCGCGAGCAGTTCCGTCAGTGCGGCGCCGCCGTACACGTGCGGCGCCGCGATGACCAGTCGCGCACCGGCACCGAACGCCATGAGGTATTCGAGCATCGTCGCGTCGAACCCGGGTGACGCGAGATTCAGGACGCGCGAGGCATTCGTCGTCGCGTACCGGGCGCGCTGATCGATCGTGAAGTTCTGCAGCCCCGCATGGGGGATCACGACGCCCTTCGGTGCCCCCGTCGACCCGGATGTGTACATCAGATACGCCGGATGGCCCGGTCGCAGCGGTACGACCCGGTCGTCGTCGGTGATCGGATGGGATTCCCATCGCCGCGTCGGACCCGGATAGTCGAGGAGCAGCCACTCCACACCGTCGGGCATCCGGTCGCGCTGTTCGGCGACCGTGAGTCCCGCCACCGCCCCGCAGTCGGCGAGGATGTCGGCGATCCTCCCCGGCGGCAGATTCGGATCCACCGGGACGAACGACGCACCCGACTTCGCCACCGCCCACACCGACACCACCAGTTCCACCGACCGGACGAGCCCGATCGCCACGTGGTCCTCCGGTCCGATTCCGCGGCGGATCAACACCCAGGCCAGGCGGTTCGACCAGTCGTCGAGCTCGCGATACGACATGACCGCGTTGCCGTAGGACAGCGCGACGGCGTGCGGGTCCCGGGCGGCCGCGGCGGAGAGGATCTCCGGCAGCAGCCGGGTCGTGCCGGTGGGCCGCCCGCGCACCGGGACGAGGGCCTCGCGTTCGCCGGGCGACAGCAGATCGAATCGGGCCAGTGGAATGTCCGGGTCGGCGACCACCGCGTCGAGGAGCCGCACGTATCGTTCGGCGAACTTGCGGACGGTCGCGGCGTCGAAGATGTCGGTGGCATAGGTGAATCCGGCGCTGATTCCGGCGGGTTCCCCGCCCTCCCCGAATCGTTCGGCCAGGGTGAGCTGCAGGTCGAACGTGGAGACGGAGACACCGAGGTCGATCTCCTCCACGTCCAGTTCCGGAAGGCTCGGAGTGGGCCGCACGACGTCCTGGAATTCGAACAGGACCTGGAACAACGGCGCGTGGGCCGTGGTGCGCGGCAGAGCGAGCGCCTCGACCACCCGCTCGAACGGCACCTCCGCGTGCGCGAACGCCTCCAGATCGCAGTCCCGCACGGCGGCGAGCAGCGCGGTGAACGAGTCGGCGCCGTGGACGGGGGTGCGCAGTGCCAGGGTGTTGACGAACATCCCCACCACGTCGTCGAGGACGGCCTCGCCGCGGCCCGCCACCGCGGATCCGATCACCACATCGGTGGTGCTTCCCAAGCGGGACACCAGGACCGCGAACGCGGCGTGCGTGACCATGAACACGGTCGCATCGTGTTCGCGGGCAAGGGCCACCACCTTCCGGTGCAGGCGGTCCCCGATCTCGAACGACTCCCGCGCGCCGGCGAGCGACCGGTGTTCGGGACGTGCGCGGTCCATCGGCAGGTCCGTCACCACCGGCGCGTCGGCGAGCGCGGAATGCCAGTACCCGAGCTGGCGGGACATCAGGGATCCGGGATCGTCCTCCGATCCGAGCAGCGCCCGCTGCCAGATGCTGTAGTCGGCGTACTGCACCGGAAGCGGCACCCAGTCCGGCGCGTCCCCCCGCGCCCGGGCGGTGTACGCGGAGGTGATGTCGCGGGCCAGCGGGCCCAGCGACAGCGCGTCCGCCGCGATGTGATGGACCACCAGGGCCAGCGCGTGATCATGCGGACCGACCTCGAACAGGTGCGCCCGCAACGGAACCTGCGCGGTCACCTCGAAGCCCGCGGACAGCGCCGCCGCGAGCCGGTCCCGCAGGTCGCTCTCCCCCGACACCCTGACCGCGCGGAGGGCGGGCACCGCGGCCGACGCCGGGATCACCGACTGCACCGGCGTGTCCCCCCGCATCGGGAAGACCGTTCGCAACGCCTCGTGCCGGTCCACGACGTCCGTCAGCGCCGCGTGCAGCGCCGCGACGTCGAGAGGGCCGCGCAACCGGAAGGCCGCCGCGATGTTGTAGGCGGGCGAGGTCGTGTCGAACTGGTCGAGGAACCACATCCGCGTCTGCGCGAGCGACACCGGCGCCGCCGCGGACCGGTCCGTCGCCACCAGCGGCGGCCGGTCCGCCGAGGCCGCCCGGCTCACCCGAGCCGCCAGCGACCGCACCGTCCGCGCCTCGAAGACGTCGCGCACTCCCACACCCGCACCGAGCACACCCTGAATCCGCGCCACGACCTTCGCCGCGATCAGCGAGTTGCCGCCGAGCGCGAAGAAGTCGTCGTCGATCCCGACCGCGGGCACGCCGAGCAGCGCGGCGAAGATGACCGCGAGCGACGCTTCGACGGGAGTGCCCGGTGCCACGAATTCCGCGCGAGAAGCTGCGACGGGCGCCGGAAGCGCCGCCCGGTCCAATTTCCCGTTGACGGTGAGCGGCAGCCGTTCGAGGATCGTCACCGACGCCGGGACCATGTACGACGGCAGCGCGCCTCCCGCGAATTCCAGCACGGCCTCCGTGTCGACGATCGCACCCGCGTCGGGCACGACGTACGCCGCCGGTGCCGGGCCGGTCACCGGATCCTCGTGCAGGGTCACCACCGCCTGCGCGACCCCGTCGCACCGGCCCAGCACCCATTCGATTTCGCCGAGTTCCACCCGGAATCCGCGGATCTCGACCTGCAGGTCGTCGCGTCCGAGGTAGTCGAGACTCCCATCGCGTCGCCACCGCACGACGTCCCCGGTCCGGTACATCCGGGCGCCCGACGCATCCGCGACGAAGCGGGCCGCCGTGAGCCCGGCGCGGCCCAGGTAGCCGCGCGCGAGTTGCGGTCCCGCCACGTACAGTTCGCCGGCCACACCGACCGGCACCGGACGCAGCCGCGCGTCCAGCACCGACACCCGGAATCCCGGAATCGGCCGCCCCACCTTGCTCGTCCACGCGGTGGCGGCGAGTCCGCGGCCGAGCGGGAGGTGCGTGACGTGCACCGTCGTCTCGGTGATGCCGTACATGTTCACCAGCACGGGTGCGTCCTCGCCGTGGCGGGAGTACCAGCGTTCGAGTTGCCCGAAGTCGAGCGCCTCGCCGCCGAGCACGACGTAGCGCAGCGGCGGTGGGCTCGCGCCGTCCTCCGTATCGGTGGCCTCGATCAACTGCGAGAACGCCGTCGGCGTCTGGCTCAGCACCGTCACCCGCTCGCGGCGCAACAGCGCGAGGAACGCGGCGGGCGATCGGGTGGTGTCGAAGTCGACGACGACGAGCGTCCCGCCGTGCAGCAGCGCGCCCCACAACTCCCAGACCGAGAAGTCGAATGCCGGGGAATGGAACATCGTCCACACGTCGGTGTCCCCGAACCGGAACAGATCCTGGGTGCTCGTGAAGAGCGAGACCACGTTGCGGTGCGACACCGCGACGCCCTTCGGACGTCCCGTCGATCCCGACGTGTAGACGACGTAGGCCAACGAGTCCGGATCGACCGGTGGCCGTTCCGCGTCGGTCAGCGGGTCCGCGGAGATGCCGCCGGGATCCGTGTCCGTCGAATCGAGGAGCAGGACGGGGACGTCCGACGCCGGCAGCGCGCGTTCGGTGTCCCGGGTGGCCAGAATGCACACCGGGTCGGCGTCGTCGAGGACGAGCGCCGACCGTTCACCGGGATGATCCGCGTCGATCGGGACGTAGGCGGCCCCGGCCTTGACGACCGCCACGAGCGCGACGACGAGCGCCGCCGAGCGCGGCATCGCAACCGCGACCGAGAACTCCGGGCCCACTCGCTGCGAGAGCAGTTTCCGTGCAAGCCGATTCGACCGGGCGTCGAGGTCGGCGTAACTCAGGCGCTCGCCACCCGACACGACCGCGGTGGCGTCGGGGGTCCGCGCTGCCCGGGCGGCGAACAGCTCACCGAGTGTCGTCTGCTCGGCGGTATCGGCCGGACGGGTCGACCAGTCCTCCAGCACAGCGCGTTCGGCCGGTTCGACCAGGTCGATGTCGCCGATCACGACGGACGGATCCGCGGCGGCGGCCTCGGCGGTCCGCACGAACCGCCGAGCCACTCCCTCCACGGTGGCGGCGTCGAACAGGTCTGTCGCGTAGGAGAATCGGGCCGTCGTGTCCGACACCGTCACGCGCAGATCGAGGTCGCCGAGTTCTCCTCCGGGGTCCGAGAATTCGAGCAGCACCTGGAAGAGCGGTGCGTGCGACCCGGACCGCGGCGGGTCGAGCGCGTCCACGATGCGCCGGGCGGGCACGCCGCGGTGGGCGAACGCCTCCGCGTCGGCGTCCCGCACGGTGCCGACGTACTGGTCGACGCGATCCGAGCCGCGCACGTGGGTCCGCAGCACCACCGGGTCGGTGTCCGTCCGCCTGCCGATGACGACGTCGTCGGTTCGGGCCGACCGTGCCAGCACCAGCGCCAGCACCGCATGGGTCACGGTGGCGGCGTCCGTGCGGTGTGCGGCGGCGAACGCGTCGAGCGTGCGCCGCAGATCCGGGCCGAGGGCGACGTCGACGGCGGCGCTGCGGTGGGACGGCCGTGCGGGCCGCGGGCGGTCGGTGGGCAGGTCCAGCACCGGGGGCGCGTCCGCCAGTGTGCGCGTCCAGAAGTCGAGCTGGGCCGTCTCCTCGTGGACGGTGGTGAGCGCGGCGTCCGCGTCGGCCGTGACGAAGTCGCCGAGCAGTTCCAGGAATTGCCGGTGATGCGCGCCGACCTCGTCGGCGTCGTACCGGTTGGGGTTCGCCAGGAAGTGGACGAAGGTCCGGACCGGTGTGCCGCTCCGGTACACGTTGACGAGCAGATCCTCGACCGGCCCGGACGTGACGATGTGGTATTCGCCGACGAGCGGCCCCAGAACGAGTTCCTGGTGGAAGAGCATGACGTTGACCATCGGACCCGACAGCGACTGCGCCGCACCGGCGCCCGCGTCGCGCCGGATGTCGCCGAGCCCGAAACGCTGGTGTCGCAGCACGCCCATCAGGTCGAGTTGCACCCGCTCCACCAACTGCCCCACCGTGTCCCCGGGGCGGATCTGCACGGGAAGCGGCACGACGCCCGCCACCATTCCGCCGGACCGTCGCAGGGTCGCGGTGGTGCGCGCCGACACCGGGACCTTCAGGAGCACGTCCCGGTGTCCCGTCGTCCTCGACAGGTAGCAGGCGAACGCGGCGACGATCTTCGCGGTCCCGTGGGCGCCGGCGTCGCCGAGTGCCCGCTCCGCCGCGTCCGGCAGGGGCGCGGTGACGTCGGTGCTCGTGGCGACCGCGGGCCCCGTCCGTCGGGCCAGGCTTGATCCGGGTCCGAGGCCGCCGACCCGTTCGGCCCAGAACTGCCGGTCCGCGGCGAAGCGGGACGACGACCGGTACTGCTGATCGGCGTCGTACAGATGCCGGGGGTCCACGGCCTCGTTGGGCGGCAATTCCCGGTCGAGCACCTCGGCGGTGTACCGGGCCGCGATGCGGTTGAGCATCGTCATCGCACCGTACCCGTCCAGGGCGACGTGGTGAATCTTGCTGTACCACAGATAGTGCGCGTCGCCGACGCGAAGAATCGACGATTCGACGAGGCGATCGCGCGTCGGATCCAGCGGGGTCTCGCAGTCGGCGCGCATCCATCGACGGGCGGCCTTCACCGGTTCGGCGTCCCCGCGGAAGTCCATCAGGCCGATCGACCGGTCCGCAGACGGATCGACCAGCTGGAACGGCTGACCGTCCCGGTCGATCAACCGGAGAAACGGCGACCCGAATTCGTCGGCGGTCGCGACGGTCGCCTCGCGCAGGAGGTCGACGTCCAGGTCGCCGTGCACCTCCACGTACTGGGCGATGCACAGCGGCACGTCGGGGGCCAGTTGCTGGGCCAGCCACGCCTCGTATTGGGCCGACGACAGCGGGAACGGTGCTTCGGCGCTGCCGGCGGCCTCGGTATGGTGCTCACGCAACGCCACCACCTCCGCTGGGCAGCAGCCGGCGCAACGCCACCTCGTCCACCTTGCTGCTCGGTGCGAGCGGAAGGGCGCCGAGCGCGAGGAAGCGGTCGGGCACCGCCTGCGCGACGAGCCGCGCGGCGCAGTGCGCGATCAGGTCGCGTGGTGTGGGCAGTACGGTGGCCGCGGCCGCGGGCACCCAGAACGCGGTCAACACCGTCTCCCCGTGTTCGTCGGCGGTCGCGAGAACCACCGCCTGGTGGATCGCGGGGTGACTCTCCAGCACGGCCTCCACCGCGTGTCTCTCGACCCGGGCGCCGCGCACTTTCACCTGTCCGTCGAACCGGCCGCGGAATTCGATGTCGCCGTGCGGATCGACGCGTGCGAGGTCGCCTGTGTGATACATCCGCGCACCGGGCCGCGCCGCGAAGGGGTCGGCGACGAAGCGGGCCGCGGTGGCGGCCGGGCGGGACGCGTAGCCCTCGGAGATCTGCGGACCGCCGACGTACAGGTCCCCCACCGCTCCGTACGGCACCTCGACCAGTTTCGCGTCGAGGACGTAGGCCGTGCTCGCGCCCAGTGGTCTGCCGATCGGCGCGATCGAGGCGGGCACGTCGCGCACCGGATGAGCGAGGCAGCTGACAGTCGTCTCGGTGGGACCGTACTCGTTGCTCAGCGGGACCCCGGGCAGCACCGCACGATGTTGTTCGACGAGCGTGCCCGGAAGGGCCTCTCCCGCAAGCGTCACCAATCGCAGACGCTCGCGCAGCGGGGTGAGATGCGGCAGCAGCAGCCGGTAGAACGAGGGGGTCGCGACCAGGTGAGTGGTCTGCCATGTCCGGGCGAGCGCGGCGACGGCCTCGGCGTCCATCAGTTCGCGAGCGTCCGGGAGCACGCTGGTGCCGCCGGTGCACAACGCCCACAGGGTCTTCAGCAGGGAACCGTCCCACGTGAGGCGGAACGCGGAGAACGTGACGAGGTCGCCGTCGTCGTAGTCGTAGTTGCGACCGTCGACCATGCTGGCGAGGTTGGCGCGGCTCGCGACGACAGCCTTGGGGACGCCGGTCGACCCGGACGTGGTGATCACGTAGGCGGCGGTGCCCGCGGGCACGTGTTCGGGTAGATCGGCCGGTTCGGCGACGGGCCGGTGCTCGGCGTCCCGGTCGTGCAGTGCGGGAACACGTCCGACCGCGCTGCGGGCCAGGTCCCGGATCCACGCCGGCGACGTCTTCGGATCCGCGGACCCGAAGACGATGGCACCGCAGTCGATGTCGCCGAGGAGTGCGCGGAGCTGACCCACCGGATGTCCGGGCTCGATCACGCACCACGCCGCACCCAGCCGCAGCGCGGCGATCATCCCCACCACCGTCTCGACGCTCTGCCGCTGGTGGATCAGCACCACCTGCCCCGGCCGGACACCGAGGGCGGCGAGTTGCCGCGCCAGTGCCTCGCTCGCCGAATCGAGTTCGCGATACGTCAGCGCCCGGTCGCCCACCACGATCGCGATCCGGCCGGGAACCCGCGCGCACTGGCGGAGGATCCCGGTCATCACCCCACCGTTCGCGACCACATCTGTCATGGCGCCACGTCTTCCGAGAGGACCACGACGTGATCGGCGTTCGGTGCCGCAGCACTGCGAACGTCATTGCACACCAGCAGCATCCGATCGGGGTTCGGGTCGACGACGTCGAAACCCGCGAATCGCAGCGTCACCAGCATCACCCGGTTGACGTCCGTCGGCACGAACTCGGCGAGCGCACGCCTGCCGTGGACGCGTGCCCGCTCGACGACGTGCCGGATCAGCGCCGTCCCGACCCCACGGGACATCACCCGGCACGACATCAGCAGCAGTTGCAGGACGGAATCGTCGCCGCGGATCTCCGAGACCGCGAGACCGATCGTGCCGTACCCGCCGAATCGGTCGCCGAGCGACGCCACGAGCACCTCGTGGTCGTCCGAGGCGCACAGCCGGCGCAGTTCGTCGATGCCGAAAGTCCGGCCCGTCGTGTTGAGTTGATGAGACCGGACGGTCAGTTCGTGGGCGCGTTCGAGATCGTCCTCGGCCGCCCGGCGGACCGTCATGACCAGTTCGAGCGACGCCAGGAACTCGGAGTTGGACCCGTGGAACTCCTGTTCGCTCACCTGACGGATCCGTTCGGCGCGATACAGCGACCTCCGCTGCCTCGCCTCCTCGGTGACGGCGGGCGGCGTCAGCTCGGGAAGGTCGGGGAACGACGCGATCTGCTCGGCGGGATAGCAACGCACCGGCGGAAGCGCCTCGGACACCTCGGCCCGCTCGACGGGATCGTTGTCGACGAACGCGATGGTGTCGAGACCCAGATTCAGTGTCTCCGCGATGCGGCGCACGGCCTCCGACTTCGGGCCCCAGCCGACGTCGACGGCGCAGAACAGTTCCTCGATGCCGTGCATGCGCAGGTGTGCGGCGGCGGGTTCGTATTCGCCGCGGCTCGCCACGGCGTGCAGGATGCCGCGGCGGTCGAGCACGTCCAGGGCGCGGAGGGCGTCCGCCTTCGGCACCGGGGCGTCTTGTTCGAGGACGACACCGTCCCAGATGGTGTCGTCGAGATCCCAGACCACGCACTTGACCGTCTGCTCCATCGCGATCACTTCCCGTGCCCGGGTCGATCCGGCAGACGTCGGAGCAGTGCGCTGCTCCAGGCCGCGACCGGGCTGCTGTTCATGATCACGCAGTAGTCGCCGGGCACCTGCGCGGACGCCGCGCGCTCGAGGTTCGCCGCGACGTCGACGGATCCGAGGTGGCCGAACCGGGCCAGGTTGTCGCGGCAGACGGGATCGATGGTGACGTCGAGTGCCTCCTGCCAGAACGTGAACGCACCGAGCGACAGGTTCTGCATGAGGAATACGCCGATCGCGTCCTGCTGCAGCCCGTTCCGGGCCAGCAGGTCCGCGTTGATCTCCGTGAACCGCTTCCGGCTCTCGACTGCGAGGCGGAACGAGTACGTGGGTTCGTCGGCGCATTCCTCGACCCAGTCTGCTTCGCGGACGTCGCGGTAGTCGATGTGGAACAGGTCGGCGTATTTTCCGTCGCTGCGGATCATCTGGTCGACGAGTTCGTACCGCCCGGTCCCCGACGTCGTCAGCAGGACCGCGGCGGCGCCGTCGCCCAGGAGCGTCATCGGCGACCGGTACCGCGACCGGGTCGGGGTCTTCGCCGCCGCGACGACGAGGACGTTCTGGCACCGGGGGTCGCCGCGGAGCAACGCCGACGCGAGCGCGAAAGCCGCCGAGACGGACACGCACCCGAGGTCCCCCACACCGGTGGTGAACGCCTGGGTCGCGCCGAGCCGGTGCTGCAGCCGGGTCGCCTCGGACGCGAGCAGGTATTGCGGAACCCGGCCCTGGACGAGCAACAGCGCATCGATCTGGGTGGCGTCGAGGCCCGCCTTCCGGAGCGCCTCGTCCGCCGCGGCGTGCGCCAGATCCACCTCGGAGAGCCCGATTCCGATCCGCACCGTGTCGATGCCCAGTGACAATGCGTGCTCGCGCTGCGCGATCGGCAATTCGTCGAGCTCGGGCAGTCCGGCAACGGTCACCTCGTCGTCCGGGAACCAGAGCGCGACCGAGTCGACCGTGACCGGTCGGTCGGCCGTCATGGCGCACCTCCCCCGAGCACGTAGTCACCGATCTGGAGTTCGGCGACCTCCGTCGCGCCCTCGATGATCTGCATGACCTTGGCATCGCGGAAGAAGCGCCCCACCCTGCTGCCGGGAACGCACCCGGCGGCCCCGAGCACCTGAACCGCCTGCTGGCTCACCGACGCGGCGACGCGGGCCGCGGCGTACTTCGCGGCGATCGTCGTGAACAGCGCGCTCGGCTCGTGGGCGTCGCGTTGTTCGGCGGCCCGCTCGCACAGCGCGCGGGCGCCGGCGGCATCGACCCAGCTGCGACCGAGGATCGCGCGGACCGAGTCGTGCTCGGACAGCACGGCGCTGCCCTGCACCCGGGTGGACGCGTGCGCGACGGCGTCGGCGAGGCACCCGCGCGTCATTCCGGCGCACCCCCAGGCGATGGTGTACCGGCCGTGGTCCAGGGCGGTGCCGACGACGTGGGACAGTCCGAACCCCGGCGGTGCGATCAGGTGGTCGGCGGGGACGACGACGCCGTCCAGCGCGATGTGCGCGATCCGGGCACCGCGCATGCCCAGCTGCCCGTGGATCGGTTCGACGGACACTCCGGGTGCGTCCGTTTCGACCAGCGCGGTCGTCAGCCCGGCCTCCGACCGGCCGAGGACGAGCAGTACGTCCGCGACCTCGCCGAACGTGACCCACAGTTTTCGTCCGGAGATCCGGTGATCCGAGCCGTGCGCCTCGAAACGGGTAGTCACAGAGGAGAGGTCGCTGCCGGCTCCGGATTCGGTGGCGGCGAATCCGGCGAGGAGTTCGCCGGTCGCCAGGGCCGGCACCCACTGTGCCCGCTGTTCGGCGGTGCCCCACCGATCGAGGGCGGCGTTCACCATCCCCTGCACGGTCAGCAGCGAACGCAACGACGTGCAGACCGCCCCGAGTCTTTCTGCGACCGAGCCGAGTTCGGCCGCGTTCAGGCCGAGTCCCCGGCAGTCCGTCGTCCGGTCCAGCCCGAGGACCCCCGCCCGCGCGGCGGCCTCGATGACGTCGACCGGCAGTCCGGTCTCGTCCCAGGTGCCGGCGTCGGTCTCGGCGGAGGCGACGAGTGTGTCGATACCGATCACGGCGACGCCCCGTCCGTCGCACGAAGCTGCTCGCCCCGCTTTCTCCGAATGAAGCCCGCTACCCGCGCTGCGGTACGGAAGTTGTCGAGATCGAGATCCTCCACCTCGACCACGACGTCGTGGGAGCCCTCGATGTACGTGACGATCTCCAGGGCCCGCAACGAACTCACCAATCCCAGGGTGAAGTAGTCGTCGTCGGGACCGAGTTCCGTCGACGTGATCGAGCTCAGGTACTGCCGTAGCTGCTCGACCAGCTCGTCATGGGACTCGGGCACAGGGGTATTTGCTGTGTCCATGGGCGTGGGATTCCCATTTGGACCAGCGTTCAATCATCGTGCCCTCAGGCGGCCAGCAGGCCCGGCAGTCCCCACTCCGCTGCGAGCAACTCGTAGGAGCGCAAGCGGTCGCCGTGATCGTGGGTGACGCTGGTGATCACCAGTTCGTCGGCGTCGGTGAGCCTTCGCAGACTGTCGAGTCGGTCCGCGACGGTGGCCGGTGCCCCCACGAACTGGGTGATCAGCCGGTCCTCGACCGCCGCGCGTTCCGCCTCGCCGAGCGGTGCCGTGTGCGCCGGGTCGGGATACGGGATCGCACCGTGGCCGCTGCGGATGCTGTGCGTCCAGTGCGCGAACGTCGACGCCAGTTCCTTCGCCGTCGCGTCGTCCTCCGCTACGACCGCGTCGGCGGAGACGACGACGTACGGCTTCTGCAGCTGCGACGACGGGCGGAACGCGGCGCGGTAGGCCTCGACCGCCTCGAGGGTCGTCGACGGGCTCACGTGGTAGTTCGCTCCGAAAGGCAGCCCCAGCCGGCCGGCCAGTTCGGCGCTGGGCCCCGCGCTGCTGCCGAACACCCACACCTCGACGTCGGCGCCCTCGCCCGGGCTGGCGTGGAGTTCGATCCCGTCCGGGGTGCTGTACGTGCCGCCGAGCAGTGCCAGGATGTCGTCGACCTGCTGGTCGAACGCCGGCGACAGCGCGCCCGGCTGCTGCAGCACCGACTGCGCCGCCGTGAGCCGCGGAGACAGCAGGAGCCCGGACGGATCGAACGGCGCCGGGATCACGACGCCGTCGCGGATCTCCGTCTCCCGGCGGGACGGCGCCGGCTGGTTGTTGCGTTCCGCAACCGCTTTCAGCGCCTCGGCCCGCCGCTGACCCGACCGTCCGAGCCCGAGGTCCAGTCGACCCGGGTACAGCGCGTCGACGGTGCCGAACGCCTCGACCACGGCCGCTGCGGTGGTGTGGCCCAACTGCACCGCGGCGGCGCCGACCCGGAGGGTGCTGGTTGCCGCGGCCAGGATCCCGACGAGCACGGCCGGCGAGGAACTGGCGACGCCCACGAAGTGGTGTTCGGCAACCCAGTACCGCTTGTATCCCCACGCTTCGGCGTGCCGGGCGAGGTCGACGGTGTTCCGCAGGGCGGTGCGGGCGGTGGCGCCTTCGCTGACGGGCGACAGGTCGAGGACGGACAACGGAGTGGTCATGAGGGCACCTTCTGGAGAGAGCGGGGATTGACAGCGCGATGGCTGCGCGGGGCACCGAGTCCGAGGTGCCGCCGCAGCGTGGCGGTGGTGTATTCGGTACGCAGGACGCCGCGGTCCTGCAGCAACGGCACCACCGTGTCGACGAACAGGGCGAGTTCGTCCGGGGTGAGGGAGGAGGGGAGGACGAACCCGTCCGCTGCGTTCTCGCGGACCCAGCGGACGATCCGGTCCGCGACGGACGTGGCGGTACCCACGAACGTCGTGGCGGACAGAACCTTCACCGCATCGGCGGGCCTGCCCGCCTCGACCGTGCGGCGTGCAAGGTCGTCGTAGAACTCGCGCCCTGCCTCGAACGTGCCGAGCGGCGCGATGATCACGTCGCCGTGCCGGGCGGCGAGATCCCGGGCCTGCGGGCCGTCACCCGAGACGATCACCACCGGTTGCGCTTGCGGGCTCCGCGGGACGGTGAAGCGTCCACCGATGTCGAAGTGCCTGCCCCGGTGGTAGAACGCGCCTGCGGTGGGATCCGAGACGAATCGCCCCGCGCCGCGGTCGATGGTCACGATCCCCTCGGCCCAGGAATCCCACAGCGTGCGTGCGGTGTCGACGAACTCCGCGGCCCGCTCGTCGCCGGAAGCCCAGGTGTTCCACGCCGCCCGCCCGCCGGACAGGTGATCGAGTGAGGCCAGCCGGCGGGCCACGTCGTACGGTTCGGCAGAGGTCGTGTCCAGCGTCGCCGCGAGCCCCACCGTGTCGGTGAACCCGGCCAGCGCGTTCGCCGCGGTGACGCCGTCGGCGAGGAAGAAGTCGAATCTCCCCCGCTCCGCGGTGCGGGCGGCATCCACGAGGACGGCGAAGTCCGTCCGGCCCGCGGGTGCCGCCGCCCCGAGCACGACCTGCTTCTCGGCCATGCCTACCGCGGGTTCTTCTCGCCGGCCTCGACCGCGAGTGTCAGCCGGTTCTCGGCGGGCGCGACCGGGCAGGTGGCGTAGTCGGTGAACGCGCACGGCAGGTTGGCCGCCCGGTTGAAATCGAGGATCACCCGGCCGTCGGCGGCGGGAGCGTCCACGGCCAGTGACCGCGCCGCGGGGTACGTGCTGACCCCGCTGGTGGCGTCGGTGAACAGAACGTGCAGGCCACCGTTCTTGCCTGCGAACGCGACGAGTTCGTGTGCGGCGCCGTCGTAGTCGAAGGTCAGCGTCCCCAGCGCCGTGTGGTGGTGCTCGAGCCCCTCGACGACCGCACCCGTCGTCACGACGCGGGACTGCGGGAACGGGGTGAACGTCGCCGGCACGGACCACTGCCGCGCGGGTGGGAACGTGGGGATGCCGGTGAACGCGGCGAGAGTGCTCGCCTCGGGGTCGTGGATCCGCAGGGCGACGTCACCGGTTCTCCGGATCACCTCGATGTTGCGGCTCCCGTGCCGCACGAGCAGACCGGGTGCGCCCTCCAGAGGTGCGAGGGTCGCCGTGCCGTCGACCGCGTCGCCGTCGACCTCGAGCCCGGCGTCGGCGGTCGCCGTGATCACCACGCCGTCTGCGTCGGCCCGCCACTTCCCGGGCAGGTCGGGGAACGTGGTGTCGGTCTCGACGAGCCAGTGCAGGGCGGTGAGACTCAGCCATCCCAGCGGGTCGCGGAAAGACTCCTCTCGCCCCGAATGCCAGTCCTGCCAGTCCTGCTCGAATGTCGCGCCTGCCGTGACTGCGGTCATGATGCCCGAACTCCTTCTGTCTGGTGATGCGGATGGCGCAGTCCGAGATGACTGCGCAGGGTCGTCCCCGAGTACTCGGAGCGGAAACTGCCGCGGTTCTGCAACTCCGGGACCACCTTCTCGACGAACTCGTCGAGCCCGGCCGGAGTGAGGTGCGGTACCAGGATGAAGCCGTCGCACGCATCCGCCTGCACGTAGCGGTCGATCTCCTCGGCCACCTGGGCGGCGGTGCCGACGAACTGCTGGCGGGTGGTGACCGCGATGATCAGTTCCCGGATGCTGAGTTTCTCGGTTTCCGCCTTCGCCCGCCACGCGGCAGCGATCTCGCGGGGGTCCTTCGCGTGCCGCACCCGGCCGCGCGTGATGTTCGTATCGTCGGCCGGTTCGACATCCGGCAGCGGACCGTCCGGGTCATACGCGGAAAGGTCGCGGCCCCACACCTGTTCGAGGAACGCGATCGCCGTCTGCGGGCCCACCTGCTGGTGCCGGATGTGATCGGCGCGCTCGGCCGCGTCCGCCGCGGAGTCGCCCAGCACGAACGTCGCCGCCGGCAGCACCTTGAGATCACCGTGGCTGCGCCCGTACTTCGCCAGCCTGCCCTTGACGTCCGTGTAGAACTTCTGGCCGTCCTCGAGCGACCCGTGGATCGTGAAGATCGCGTCCGCCTGCGCAGCCCCGAATTCGCGGCCCTGATCGGAGTCGCCCGCCTGCAGCAGCACCGGGTGCCCCTGCGGGCTCCGGGGAATCGTGAACCGTCCCCGGATGTCGAACTGGGAGCCGGAGTGGGTGACGTCGCGGATCGAGTTGTCCGCGGCGAACACTCCCCGGGCGCGGTCGATCTGCAGCGCATCCTGATCCCAGCTGTCCCAGAACTTGCGGGCGCCCTCGATCAGTTCGCCTGCGCGGACGTACCGGTCGGCCTTGTCGAGGTATCCCCCGCGCCGGAAGTTCTCCCCCGTGAACGCGTCCGAGGACGTCACCATGTTCCAGGCGGCCCGGCCGTCGGACAGATGGTCGAGCGAGGCGAATTGCCGTGCCAGCTCGTACGGTTCGTTGAACGTGGTGTTGATCGTCCCCGCCAGGCCCAGATGCGTGGTGACTCCGGCGAGTGCGCCGAGCACCGTCAACGTGTCGGGGCGGCCCACCACGTCGAGGTCGTGGATCTGTCCTCGGTGCTCACGCAGGCGCAGGCCCTCGGCGAGGAAGAAGAAGTCGAACAATCCGCGTTCGGCGGTCTCCGCGAGGTGCACGAACGAGTCGAAGTCGATCTGGCTCTTCGATTCGGGGTCGCTCCACACGGTGGTGTTGTTGACGCCGGGAAAGTGGGCGGCGAGATGAATCTGCTTGCGCTGGTTGCTCATGATGTCAGTCCTGTCCGGCGAAGTGATTGACGGGACGGGTGAAGCCGAGCCGCTCCCGGAGCACTCCGCTGTCGGACGCTCGGCCGCCCGGCCGCAGCAGCGGCAGGACGCGTTCGGTGATCTCGTTCAGGCCGGACGTCAGCGCCAGCGGCCGGAGGGTCACGCCGTCGACGCCCCCGGCGCCCACCACGTCGGTGATCAGCCGGGAGAGTCCCGGCGCGTCGCCGCGGTGGAGAATCGACGCCGGCTCGTACCGGCCGCCGGACCAGTTCTCGAGCTGGGCGAGGTCGCGTTCCGCCGTGTCGGCGGTCTCGGCGATCACCACCTCGACGTCGAGCAGGATCCGCAGCGATGCGGGGTCCCGGCCGGCCTCGGCGGCGGCACGCCGCACCCGGTCTGCGACGTCACGTGCCGCGTCCACGGTGGGTGCGCCGATGCGGATCACGTCGGCACGCGCGGCGGCCACCCTCGTGGAGTGCTCGTCCCGCGCGCCGATCACGATCAGCGACTGCCCCTGCGGCGACCGCGGCGTGATCGAGGGACCCTTCACGGAGAAGTGCGCGCCCTCGAAGTCGATGTAGTGCAGCTTGTCCCGGTCGATGAAGCGGCCGGTGGCGACGTCGCGGATCTCGGCGTCGTCCTCCCAGCTGTCCCACAGCAGGCTCACGACCTCGATCGCGTCGGCCGCCTCCGCCCACAGACTCTCGGCCTCCTGTGCATCCTTGCGTCCGAACAGATTCGCCTGCGCCTGACCGGCCGACACGTCCACCTGCCATCCGGCACGGCCGAGAGACGCATGGTCGAGGCTCGCGATGGCCTTGGACACGTGGAACGGTTCGGTGTGGGTGACGGTCACCGTGGGAACCAGGCCGATCCGCTCGGTGGACGCGACGGCCCGTGCGGCGATCGCCACGGCGTCCAGTTGCCCACGCTGATCGGCATGTCCCGTCGTGGCGATCGCGAAGGTATCGCCGACGAACGCGAGGTCCACCCCGGCCGAGTCGGCCTGCCCGAGCAGGCCGGTCCAGTAGCCGGCGGTGAAGAGGTCCTCGGCGCGCGAGTCCGGACGACGCCAGGACTGCGGATGAATCCCCGTGCCGTACAGATCGACGGCGACGAGCGGGTCGTGTGGCTCAGGCATGAATCGATTCCTCCAGCTGTGCAGAACGTGGACGCACGACGGATCGTCCCGGGATGGCGTCGAGCAACTGCCGGGTGTAGTCGTGGCGGGGATTGTCGAATATTGCTGCCGCGTTGCCCGATTCGACGATGCGGCCGGACTGCATCACCGCGACCGTGTCGCTGATCTGCCGGACCACGGCGAGGTCGTGCGAGATGAAGAGGTAGCTGAGCCCGAGTTCCCGCTGCAGGCGCTCGAGCAGCCCGAGGATCTGCGACTGCACCGAGACGTCCAGCGCGGACACCGGTTCGTCGAGCACGACGAGTTCCGGGTGCAGCGCGAGCGCGCGGGCGATCGCGACCCGCTGCCGTTGCCCACCGGACAGCTCGGCCGGTCTGCGTTCGAGGTAGGTACGCGGCAACGCGACCTGTTCGAGCAGTTCGGCGACGCGTGCCGCCCGTTCCGCCCGGGTGCCGACACCGAACGCACCGAGCGGTTCCGCGACGATGTCCGCGATCGTCAGCTTCGGATCGAGGGACGCATACGGGTTCTGGTACACGATCTGCATTCGGCGGCGCAGGGCACGCAGCGCGCCGCCGCGCAGGCCGGTGATGTCCCGGCCGTCGAACTCGACGCGGCCCGCGGTGGGAGATTCCAACCGGATCGCGATCCGGGCCACCGTGGACTTGCCGGACCCGGACTCCCCCACCAGCGACAGCGTGCGCCCGCGGGGAACCTCGAACGACACGTCCTGGGCGGCGTCGATGGCCGTGCGCCGGTCGATCCGGAACGTCTTGGACACCCCGGACACGCGCAGCAGGACATCGGGTTCGGCTCCGCCCGCCTCCGCGGCGCGACTGGGCCTCCGTCCCACCGAGAGACTCGGCGCCGCGGCCAGCAGGGTGCGGGTGTACTCGTGCTGGGGGTTCTCGAGGATCTCGCGGGTGGGGCCCGCTTCCACCACCTCACCCTCGCTCATCACCACGATCCGGTCGGCACGGTCGGCGGCGACACCCAGATCGTGCGTGATCAGCAGGACCGCGGTGCCGGACTCGGCGATCCGCGCGTCGAGGTGATCGAGAATCCGGCGCTGCACGGTGACGTCGAGTGCGCTGGTCGGCTCGTCCGCGATCACGAGTTCGGGGCTGCACGCCAGCGCGATCCCGATCAGGACGCGCTGCCGTTGCCCGCCCGACAGGTCCTGCGGGTACTGCCTCGCCCGCACCTCGGGCTTGTCGATCCCGGCCTCGGCGAGAATGCGCACTGCCTCGATGCCTGCCGTCCGCCGGTCGGCGAGACCGTGGATCCGGAGCACCTCCGCCACCTGGGCGCCGACTCTCAGGACGGGGTTGAGCGACGTCGTCGGGTCCTGGGGAACCAGCCCGATCCGGGCGCCGCGGATCCGCTCGAGTGCGCGCTCCGACTTGGTGTCGAGACGCTCACCGTCGAACGTGACGGTGCCGGCCACGGCCCGCCCGGATCCGCTGAGCAATCCGAGGATCGCGTGCGCCGTGGTTGATTTCCCGGAGCCGGACTCGCCGACCACGGCCACCACTTCCCCGCGCGACACCGTGAGGTCGACGCCTTTCACGGCCACGGCGGGATCGCTCACGCTCCCGTACGCCACCCGCAGTCCGGAGACCTGGAGTAGCGGCGCCGTGGTGCCTGCCGCAGCAGTAGTCGTCGAGCTCATCGCGCTTCCCTCTGTTCGAGTGCATGCCCGAGTCGGTGCGCCGACAGCACGACGGCCACGATCACCAGTCCGGGCAGGGTGGTCATCCACCACGCGGTGGCGAGGTAGTTCCGGCCCTCGGAGATCAGCGAGCCCCATTCCGGGGTGGGCGGCACCGCGCCGAACCCGAGGAAGCTCAGCGACGACACCGCGAGGACCGCCATCCCGAACTCGACGGCGGCGAGTGCCACGACAGGCGCGTACGAGTTCCGCAGAACGTGGCGGCGCAGCACCGTGTGCCAGCGGACACCCGACGCGAACGCCGCCTCGACGTACAGCGACCGGCGTACTCGCAGCACCTCCGACCGCATCACGCGGGCGAAGTTCGCGATCAGCGACACGCCCACCGCGATCGCCACGTTGACCGTGCCGAACCCCAGCGCGGTCACCAGTGCGAGCGAGAGCAGCAGGGCGGGGATCGACAGGAGGACGTCGACGACGCGCATCAGGACGGCGTCCAGCGCACCTCCGACGGCACCGGACAGCAGGCCGATCAGCGAACCGACGACCAGCGCGATACCCACGGCCAACAGCGTTGCGGTCAAAGATAATCCGGCACCGTGGACCACGCGGGTATACACGTCACGGCCGATGTTGTCGGTGCCGAACCAATGCGCGGCACTCGGCGCCTGCAGTTTCTGGGCGGGCACCCCGACCAGCGGGTCGCCGCTCGCGAACACCGACGGCGCCACCGCGAATCCGACCGCGACGAGGAGCACGGCGGCCGAGGCCACCGGCACGAGATTGCGACGCAACCACGTCACCGCGCGGCGTCCGCGACTGTCCGACTCGGACGCGACCACGGGAGGCGGTTCGGTCGGCGGAGCGCCGAAACCCTCGGCCTCCTCGATCAGTTCCCTGGTGAGGATGTCAGACATGAACCTTCTCCTCCACATCCGCGGTGGTGTTGCGGCCGGAACTGCGCCTGCCCTCGACGATTCGGGGATCGATCAGCGGATAGAGCAGATCGACGGCGAGATTGACGAGTACGTAGACGACCGAGCTCAGCACCACGATTCCCTGGACCACCGGAATGTCCTGCGCCATCACGGACGTCTGGGTGAGCCGCCCCACGCCGGCGCGCGAGAACACCGTCTCGACGACGACCGATCCGGCCAGCAGATTACCCACGAGCACACCGGCGATGGTGAACGCCGGAATGCTCGACAGGCGCAGCGCGTGCCGGGTCTGAATCTGCCAGCGGGACGCACCCTTCGCCCGCGCGGCTTCGATGAACGGCTGCCGCCACGTGGTCTGCAGACTCGCCGCGAGCACCTGCGCGATCACGGCACCGGTCGGCAGCGCGAGCGTCACCGCGGGGAGCACCAGCGTCGCGATCCCCTGGTCACCGAACGCCGGGAAGGCCTTCAGCCGGAACGAGAACAGCTGCAGCAGAATCAGCCCCACCCAGAACGTCGGCACCGCGACACCGAGCGGAGGCAGTGAGAACAGCAGATTCCGCACCCAGTGGACCCTGGTGTAGGTGGCGAGGAACGCGACCGCTGCCCCGAACACGACCGCGAGAACCAGCGCCGCCGACGCCAGCGCGAGCGTGCTGGGGACCGCGTTCCCGATCGCCTCGGTCACCGATTGCCCGGTGGCGATCGAGTACCCGAAGTCACCGCGGACGGCGTGGCTCAGCGAGTTCCAGTACTGCACCCACACCGGCTGGTCGAGGCCGTACCGCGCCTGCAGCTCCGCGACGGCGGCCGCGTCGACCGTCGTTCCGGTGGTCGCCGAGTCGACGGCGATGCTCACCGGGTCGGACGGCAGCAGGAACAGCACGGCGAACGACACGGTGAACGTCGCCCACAGGACGGCGATCGCCTGCAGCACGCGTAATCCGAGGTAGCGAATCATGGCTCAGCGTCCGCTGATCCAGGTGTCGAAGAACTGGAGCCGGGCCGAGGCCTCGAACTTCAGGTCCTGCACGTTGGGACCGGCGCCGATCGCCTGCGACAACTCCACCGTGGGGATCCACAGACCGTTGTCGAGCACCTGCTGCTGGGCGTCGGCGACGAGCGCGCTCCGCTCGGTGGTGTCGGTGGTGGCGAGTTGCTTCGCGAGCACGTCGTCGAGCGCGGGAATCGGTCCGCGGTTGTTCAGGTTGCGGCCGTCGAGGCCGAACTGGGTGCGGAGGATGTCACCGTCGGCGCGGGTGCTGTTGTAGTAGGTGGCGTCGAAGTCCTTGGAATTCTGGCGGGCGATGGCCTCCGGAGTGGACACGAGATTCAGCTGCAGATCCACTCCCACCTCTTTGAGCTGCTGCTGCACCAGTTCGAGGATGGCCTGGTTGCCGGCGAACACGGAGCTGAACAGAACGGGGAAGCTCAGCTTCTGACCGCTCTTCTCGCGGATGCCGTCGGCACCGGGAACCCAGCCCGCCTGATCCAGAATCGACTTCGCCTTCTCCGGGTCGTACGTCACGTCCGGCAGCGCCACGTAGCCCGGGGTGCGACTGGCCAGCGTGCTGGTGGCGGGTGTGAAGTTGGGACCGAGTACGGTGTCGACCAGTTCCTGCCGGTTGATCGCCGGGACCAGCGCGCTGCGCACGACGGGGTCGACGAGCGGTCCGCGAGTCACGTTGGGCTGGAAGCCGAACGGGGTCCCGGGGTTCGACGTGGTGAGCACCTGCCCGCCCGCGCCTTCGATCTGCGGGGCGTCCTGCGGCAACGCGTCACTGATCGCGTCCAGCTGTCCGGAGGACAGGCTGCCCGTGCGGACGCCGGATTCGGGCACGACGCTGAACTCGATGGTGTCGAGGTAGGCCTCGCCGTCGTGGCCGAACACGTCCGAACCCCAGTTGTATCCGGCGCGCTTGGCGAGGGTCACCGACTTGTCCTGCTGGTAGTCGGCGTACGTGAACGGTCCGGTGCCCGAGATGGTGCCGGTGCACCGTTCTTCGGCGGACTTCGCGACGGACGCATCGGACAGGATGCCCAGCTGCGGGGTGGACGACGCCTGCAGGAACTGCGCGTTGGGTGCGGCGAAGTCGACCTGCGCCGTCAGCGGGTCGATCACGGTGGTACCGGTGTAACCGGCGAGGTAGCTGGCACCGAGCGGGGCCTTGGCGCCGGAGAGGGTGTTCACGATGGCGTCGAGATTCTTCTTCACCGAATCCGCGGTGAAAGGCGTTCCGTCGCTGAACGTCACCCCCTCCTTCAGGTGGAACGTGAAGGAGGACGCGTCGGCGCCGGTTTCCCAGCTCTCGGCGAGCCACGGCTTCAGTTCGCCCGTCTCCGGGTCCTGGTCGGTGAGCGAGTCCACCACCTGACGAGCCACGTAGACCGTCTGATTCGTGCCCGACTGCGCGGGGTCGGCGCACGTGGGTGCCTGGGACAGGCCGTAGCGGAGTGTGCCGCCGGGCTGCGCGGGGCCCGCATCCGCGGAGGAACTGCTGGAACCGCCACCGCAGGCGGTGAGTGCCGTGGCCAGCACGGCAACGGCACCGATACCTGCTGCGATGCGGGCACCGCGGTGGGGCGAGGACAAAAGCACTGATGGCACCGAGAACTCCGTGATCTCGAAGAAGTGCCGTGCGTGCTGCCAAGTCGATTCGGCAGCGCTCACGCGCACAGGAAGGTGAGGGACACCGGATCCGACGCGGATGCGGTGTGAAGAGCCGGAACCCCGACGGATCGGGGTGTCAGGTCAGCTGTGACAGATCGAGGTGGACAGCCGGCAGAGATCGACGTGGAGACGCCCCCAGGCGCTCACGAAACCTTCGGTCAACATCGTTCCTCCATCGATCCCGGCGGTAGCACCCGCACCCGCAGGGCGGGGGGTTGCTGCGACGTCAACGAGCCAGGTCTCTCGGTCGCTCTGGATGGTCGTTACCGAGTGTAAGAGATCGCCGGTCGCCGCGCCACACGGACCCCCGTTACCCCACGGCCTGCCGGGGCGGGAGTTCCCGCCGCGACAGAGCGGGCCGGAGACCGAGATGTTCACGCAGGGTGGAGCCTTCGTATTCCGTTCGGTACGAACCTCGCTCCTGCAATTCGGGCACAAGCAGGTCGACGATCTCGTCGAGTCCGGTGGGCACCAGATACGGCGAGATGTTGAACCCGTCCGTGGCCCCACTGCGAACCCACCGGGTGAGTTCGTCGGCGACCTGCCCGGGAGTACCGGCGAATCCGGAGCGCTGGGTGGTCGCGATCGCAACCTGACGCAGCGACAGGTTCTGCGCCTCCGCCAGGGCCCGCCATTCCCGGGCGATGGCGAGCGGATCCTTTCCGTCACGCGCCGCCCCACGGGTGACGGAGATCGGCGCGGGCACCGGATCGAATTCGGGCAGTGGACCGTCCGGGTCGCGATCGGACAGATCGCGGCCCCACACCTGACCGACCAGCGACAACGCCGTCTGCCCGGTGTACTGGCCCTCGAGAACCCAGCGCACCTTCTCCTCCACCTCGGACGCGTTCTCCGCGAGCACGATCTGCGTGCCCGGCAGAATCTTGACGTCGTCCTCGGGACGGCCGGCACGACGCAGTCTCGCCCGGATGTCCTCGGCGAAGGCGAGCGCCTCGTCGAAATGCGTTCCGTGCCGGGAGAAGATCACGTCGGTGTGCGCGGCCGCGAAGTCCCGGCCCGCCGGTGAGTCGCCGGCCTGGAAGATGACGGGATGCCCCTGGGCGCTGCGCGGCAGCGTCGGAGTGATCGTGACGTCGAACTGCGACGTGCGCCGGGACACCTCCCGCACACCGTCCGGGGTCGACCACGACGGCGCGTCGGTGCTCGTCGCGACCGCGCCGTCTACCCACGCATCCCAGATCGCCCGGGCGGTGTCGAGGAACTGCCCGGCCCGCTCGTACCTGTCGGCGTGATCGAGGAAGCCGCCGCGCCGGAAGTTCTCACCGGTCCACGCGTTGTCCGTGGTGACGGCGTTCCAGCCGGCACGGCCACCGGACAGCAGGTCCAGCCCGGACAGCCGCCGGGCGAGGTCGGCGGGCTCGTTGTAGGTGGTGTTCTGGGTGGCCACCAACCCGATGTGCCGGGTGATGCCGGCCAGCGCCGCGAGCTGGGTGATCGCGTCCGGCCTGCCCACGATGTCGAGATCGAGAATCTTGCCTTCCTGTTCCCGCAGACGCAGGCCCTCACCGAGGAAGAAGGCGTCGAACAGGCCGCGCTCGGCGGTCAGTGCCACCCGACGGAACGTTTCGAAGTCGATCTGCGACCCGCTCGACGGATCGGACCAGATCGTCGTGTGGTTGACGCCCTGGAAGAAGACACCGAAGTGCACCTGGGCGCCGGGCCTGGCGTACGAGTTGTCGGTCATGTTCTCCACAACCTTTCAGCGAGAGGAGTCTTCGAGGCGCTCGGCCTGGAATCGGGTGACGGGACGGTCGAGGCCCAGCGTGCTGCGCAGGGTAGAACCGGGAATGGGACGGTGCGCGATGCCGGCACGGAGAAGTGCCGGGACCACGGACCGCGCGAGCACCGGAAGATCCTCGTCGACGACGGCGGGATGCAGGCGCACACCGTCGACGTGCGTATCCAGGGCCCGCAACAGTTCCAGCAGACCGGTGGCATCGCCGGCGAACGACAGCCGTCCGCTCGGCGGGGCAGGCGTCGACGAGCCGAGCGCGACATCCAGTTCGGCGACCACCAGCGGTGCGCCGCCGGCCTTCGCGCGCCCGGCGGCCCCGACGGTGTCCGCGAGTGTCGGTCCGGACACCAGCACCACGTCGACCAGCGACGGATCCGTGTGCCCCGCGCGGCCGAACACCACCAATTGCCCCTGCGGTGGCCGGGGCACGATGGCCGGACCCTTCACCGAGTACGTCTCGCCCCGGAAGTCGATGTAGTGCAATCGGTCGCGGTCGACGAAACGTCCGGTGGCGTAGTCGCGGATCACCGCGTCGTCCTCCCACGAATCCCACAGGTCCCGGACCACGGTGATCGCGTCCCGCTCCTCCCGCGCGAGGTCGGCGGGTGTGGTGACCTCCGCCCGGCCCAGTGCGCTCGCGACCCGCGGGTCGGTGTCGCGCGCCGCGATCCAGCCGCCGCGACCGCGCGACGCGTAGTCGAGCGTCGCGAGCTGGGAGGACGTGTGGAACGGCTCGGCGTACGTGGTGCCGACGACCGGTACGAGTCCGATCGTGCTGGTGGTCGCGGCGACGAACGCTGCGCGGTTCACCGCGTCGATCCGGCCGACGGGTCCCCCGTCGGCGCCGGGCGGCAGCAGCGAATCGTCGAACGAGGCGAACGTGAAACCGGCGTTCTCCGCTGCCGCGACCCGGTCCGCCACCGTTCGCCCGGTCAGCAACCGGTCGGGTGTGTGCGCGGCGCGCCGCCAGGCTTCGGGATGCGCACCCTCACCGTCGAGTTCGATGCCCAGAACCAGGCTCATGCGTTTTCCTCCTCGGTACCGGCCGTGAGGGGGCGGCTCGGAATGGTCTCGCGCAGCGCGGGTGCCACCTCGGCCTGGAACAGCTCCAGGCTTTCGCGGTGCTGCTTGTCGCTGCCGACGCGGTCGGCGCTCAGGTGGATCACCTCGTGCCCGAACTGCTCGTGGTAGCGCTGCACCTTGTCGATCACCTGCTGCGGGCTGCCGATCAGTGCGGAGCTGCGTTCGACGAAGTCCTCCACGGTCTCGAACACCACCGGAAGTCCTGCCCTGCGGGCGAAGTCGAGGCGAGCCGCGTGAATCGGCCGCCACACGTCCAGCGCATCCTGCGAGTTCGCCGTCACGTAGAACCCGGCCGTTCCGGCGCCGACGAGGGCGTCGGCGGGATCGTGACCGTAGTACGCCCACCGTTCGCGGTAGTGCCGGACGAGTTCGGCGTACGAGTCGATCGGATACGTGACGTTCGCCGAGAAGATCGGATCACCGTAGCGGGCGGCGAGATCCACCGACTCCTTGCTCGTCGCGCTGCCGTGCCAGATCCGGATCCGCCGCTGCAGCGGGCGCGGAAGGGCGACAGCGTGCTCGAGAGACGGCCGGAACGTGCCTTCCCAGGTGACGTCCTCGCTCTCCCACAACTGCCGGAACAGTTCGTAGCCCTCGCGGTTGCGGTCCCACTGGTCGTCCGGGGTGACGTGGAACAACTCCGCCTGCGCGGTGCCGTTGCCCTTGCCGATGATGAGCTGCAACCGGCCGCCCGACAGGTTGT
The DNA here is from genome assembly GCF_030058635.1 of Rhodococcus sp. IEGM 1305. Classification (NCBI taxonomy): domain Bacteria; kingdom Bacillati; phylum Actinomycetota; class Actinomycetes; order Mycobacteriales; family Nocardiaceae; genus Rhodococcus; species Rhodococcus sp. IEGM 1305. The sequence continues at coordinate 109,565 of NZ_JASHKX010000014.1, read as the reverse complement.
CCAGCGTCGAGTAGTCCTCGAACGCGCGGACCGGGTCGAGCAGGCTCAGCGTGGTCACCGCGGTCCACAACTGCAGCGTGCTGGTGCGCGCCGCGATGGCGCTGAGCACCACGGGCGGGGACGAGGACAGGAAGGGATGCTCGTGGCGCTCGCCCACCGCGAACCCCTCGTACCCCAGTTGCTCGGCGAGGACGGCGGAGTCCACGACCTCCTGCAGCCTCGCCGCAGTGCCGATCTTCTCCCCGGTCACCGGGTCCGGGTGGTGAGTGATCAGGCTCATCAGCAGAAACTTCATACGGACTCGTACTCCTTTGCGGCCCAGACGGAAGGCAGAGCGGTAGGGGTGTGCAGGATCTTCTCGAATCCGTGGATTCCGACGTCCTGCGGTGGGAGGGAGCGGTCGAACAGCGCCGTGTACCCCGCGGCCAGGTACAGGGCCACCGCCTCGGGCTGCCGCGGCCCCGTAGTGAGGAAGATGCGGGAATAGCCTGCTCGGGCGATCGCGGCCTCGAGCTCCCGCAGCACGATTCGTCCGAGGCCGCGGCGGCGGTGCGCCGACGAGGTCCAGATCCGTTTGAGTTCGGCCGTCGTGTCGTCGTAGCGGCGGAAGGCCCCGCCCGCCACGGACGTCCCGTCGTCGACCAGAACGAGCAACGCGCCACCCGGTGCGGCGAACTCCTCCGCCGGATACTTGCTGAGGTCGTCGTAGATCTCGTCGCGGGTGCGCCCGTACCGGGTGCTGTACTCGATCGCCAGTTCTTCGAGCAGCGGCGCGGCCAGCGGATCGGCCTGATCGACGAACACGGTCTGCACGGATTCGGTCCTCTCGGTCACTGGTCCTCCTGTCAGCTGGTCTTCGGGAGTCCGGGCGGGTTGACGACCGACGTGCCGACGGCCTCGCTCGCGATGTTCCAGCGTTCGAGAACCTGTGCGTACGTACCGTTCTCGATGATGTGGTTGATGGCCTCGTTGACGGCGGCCACCAGTCCGTTGTCCTTCTTGGTGAGCACGGCGATCTCACCCTGGAGGGCGTCGCCCGCCCCCGAGAACGTTCCGGCGATCTCACTCTCCCCGGCCTGCGCCACGTGGAACGACGAGGACGGGTTGGGCCCGAAGTAGGCGTCGATCCGGCCCGACGCGAGGGGCAGGTAGTAGTCGGTGACGTTCTGGTAGTAGGTGATGTCGGTCGGTTCGAGCCCCGCCGCGACGTTCTGCTCACTCCACTTCACCAGCAGCGCTTCCTGATTGGTGCCGGAGGAGACCGCGATCTTCAGACCTGCGACGTCCTTGGGCTCCTTGATCTGGATGCCGCTGTCCTTCTTCGTCTCGAACGCGACCGTGTCGAGGCGGTACGTCGAGAAGTCGTACTTCTCCTTCCGCTCCTCGGTGACGGTGACGTTGGAGATGAACGCGTCGGCCTCCCCCGAATCGATGCGGACGAAGTTCTGCGCCCAGTCCGCCGCCTGGAGATCGACCTTCAACCCGAGAACGTCGCCGATCAGGTACGCGAAGTCGGTCTCCGAGCCGATGAGCGTCTTGTCGTCGTCGGCGTAGAAACGCAGGGGCGGGGCGGAACCGGCGCTGCCCGTCACGACGAGCGTGCCGCGGTCGCGAATCTGTTGGGGGACCTTCGCGGCGATCGACTCGACCTCGTCGGTGGTGATGCGATTCTGGTCGGCGGTGAGGTTGTATCCGGCAGCCGAGGTCGGCGCCGATCCCTCGTCCTCGACGTCGCCGCCCCCGCACGCGGCGGCGAGCAGCGCGACGGTGGTGAGGGCCGAGGCCAGAATTTTCGTACGGAACCGTGCGGTGGACATGTGCGCCTTTCGGGGATCCACACCGAGGTGTGGAGAATCAGAGAACTCGGGAGAGGAATGCTGTGGTGCGGTCGTGCTGCGGGTTGTCGATGACCTGCGAGGGCGGGCCCTGTTCCACCACGACGCCGGCGTCCATGAAGACCGCCGTGTCGGCGACCTCCCGCGCGAAGCCCACCTCGTGGGTGACGATCACGAGGGTCGCGCCGTCCCGTGCCAATTGCTTGATCACGGCGAGGACCTCGCCGACCAGTTCCGGGTCGAGGGCAGACGTGGGCTCGTCGAACAGGATCACCGCCGGGCGCAGTGCGAGGGCCCGGGCGATCGCGACCCGCTGCTGCTGGCCGCCGGACAGTTGTCGCGGGTACTCGTGGGCCTTGTCACCTACGCCCACCCGTTCCAGCAGCGCAATCGCCTCGGCCTCGACCTCGGCCCGGTCGCGGCCCTGCGCCGACACCGGCGCCTCGATCACGTTCTCCAGCACCGTGAGGTGAGGGAACAGATTGAAGTTCTGGAAGACGAATCCGATCCGGGAACGCTGCTTCAGGATGTCGCGTTCACGCAGTTCGTGCAGTTTGCTGCCCTTGCGCCGGTAACCGATGAGGTCGCCGTCGATGCGGATGGTGCCGCGGTCGACCTTCTCCAGGTGGTTGAGCGTGCGCAGCAGCGTGGACTTGCCGGAACCCGACGGCCCCAGGATCACCGTCACCTCGCCCTTGCGGACCAGCAGGTCCACACCCCGCAGGACTTCCAGTGCGCCGAAGGACTTGTGGACTCCGCGAACTTCCACCGCGTACTCCGCCGGATGGGCTTCGGTTGTCATTTCGTGGCGCCTCTCGGTACGGAGACACCGGCGTCACGGATCTCGGCGAACTTCCGGGTGAGCTTCTGCCACGGAGTCGGCGGCAGCGCCCGTGCCGATCCGCGCGCGTAGTGCCGCTCGACGTAGTACTGGCCGATCGACAACAGCGTGGTCAGGATGATGTACCAGATCGTCGCGACCATCAGCAGCGGCACGACGCGGCCGTTGCGGCCGAAGATCACCTGAACCTGGTAGAACAGTTCGGCGATTGCCATCGTCGACACGATCGAGGTGCCCTTGAACAGGCTGATCACCTCGTTCGCGGCGTTCGGCAGGATGCCGCGCATCGCCTGGGGCAGAACGATCTTGAAGAACTGGCGTCGGCGCGGGATGCCCAGCGACTGCGCCGCCTCGATCTGCCCGTGGTCCACCGAGATGATGCCGGAGCGGATGATCTCGGCGGAGTACGCGGCCTGATGCAGGGCCAGACCGATGACGGCGGCGGTGAAGCCGCTGATGACACCGTTCACCTCGAACGTGAAGAAGCCCGGACCGAACGGAATGCCCAGCGACAGAGTCTGATACAGGTATGTGATGTTGAACCAGAACAGGAGCTGCACGATCAGCGGAATCGACCGGAACGCCCAGATGTACACCCAGGCGATCACCTGCAACACCGGGTTGTGCGACAAGCGGCTGACCGCCAGCACCACACCGAGTGCGAATCCGAGGACCGTCCCCCACAAGGTCAGCTTCACCGTCATCCACAGCGCCTGCAGCACGGAGCCGGCGGTGAAGTACTTGGCGAACGTCGCCCAGTCCCATCCCGGGTTGGTCGCGAGGCCGTGGACGAACTGGGCGAGCAGTACCAGCACGACGGCGCTGACGACCCACCGCCACGGATGCCACCTCCGCGCCACTTCCAGCGCGGCGTCCCCGTCGCCGGACGGCACTGAATCGAGGGGCGCGGCCGAACGCGCCCGGACGGGGGCGCTCACGCTCCCTCACCACTTACGACAGACATCACTGAGGCGGCCTTTCACCTGGAAACGGGACTGGAGGAGGCGCGTCTTCCGCGGGATGCGGGCGCGCGTCAGGCGCTCACCGGGCGAAATGCCCGGTGAGCGTGCTGTGAGACCTCGTCAACAGTGGCAGGAGGTGGTCCGGCACAGGTCGATGTGCCGTCTGCGCCACGCAGGGCGCGCGGGGTAGTTCATGTGCTGCCTTCCATCGATCCCGGCGGTAGCACCCGCACCCGAAGAATTCGGAAGGGTTGCTGCGACGTCAACGAGCCAGGTCTCTCGGTCGCTCTGGATGGTTGAAGCGAACACTAGCCGCATTCCCGAACCCCGTCAACACGGGGTATTTCCCTGCAACACAGGGGAAATGGTTCCGATCGGCCGCAAGAATCACCGTGCGCAGAAGTACTGACAGACGGAGATCGATGCGGTTGGATGATGCGTGCAGCCCTGCATCTCCGTGGTCGTGCGACCCGGCTGCCGGGCCTTCCGAGGCCCTTGTAACGTCGCCTCGGTGACACCACTCGAAGTCATCGCGATCCTGGTAGCCGGTGTAGGCGCGGGCGCGATCAACGCCATCGTCGGCAGCGGCACGCTCATCACCTTCCCCACCCTGGTGGCGTTCGGGTTCCCTCCGGTGACCGCCACGATGTCGAACGCGATCGGCCTGGTCGCCGGTGGCGTGTCCGGCACGTGGGGGTACCGGCGGGAACTGGCCGGGCAGGGACCGCGGCTGCGGTGGCAGATCCCGGCGTCGCTGTGCGGTGCGGTTCTCGGCTCGTGGCTACTGCTGCACCTACCCGAAACTGTGTTCGAACTCGTCGTCCCGGTGCTGCTGATCCTCGCCCTGATCCTGGTGGTGCTGCAGCCGAAGATCCAGGCCTGGGCGAAGCAGCGCGGCAGCCACGAGGCGGGGCTGAGCCCGGCGCGCCTCACCCTGCTGACCGTCGGGACGTTCGCCGTGGGCGTGTACGGCGGATACTTCACCGCCGCGCAGGGCATCCTGCTGATGGGTGTGATGGGCGCGATCCTGCCGGAGAGCCTGCAACGGATGAACGGCGCGAAGAACCTGCTCTCGCTCCTCGTCAACGTTGTCGCCGCGACCGCGTACACGCTCGTGGCCTTCGACCGGATCAGCTGGGCGGCCGCCGGCCTGATCGCGGTGGGCTCGCTGTTCGGAGGCGTCCTCGGCGCCCGTTACGGCCGCAGGCTGTCGCCGACCGCATTGCGGGGAACCATCGTCGTCGTCGGCCTCATCGGCCTGTTCCGGCTGCTCGCATAGTCGCGCATGCACCCTCCCGCTCCCTCATACTGAGTCGGTGAGCAAAGACGTAGAGCACCCGGGCTGGACCTATCTGATGGACATGGACGGCGTTCTCGTCCACGAAGAGCACCTGGTCCCCGGGGCCGACCTGTTCCTCGCCGAACTCCGGGAGTCGGGTACCCCGTTCATCGTCCTCACCAACAATTCGATCAGGACTCCGCGCGACCTCCGCGCCCGTCTGCTCCGCACCGGCCTGGACATTCCCGAGGAATCGATCTGGACGTCCGCCCTGGCCACCGCGACGTTCCTGGCGAGCCAGCGCCCCGGCGGCAGCGCCTACGTCGTCGGCGAATCCGGGCTCACCACCGCACTGCACGACATCGGGTACGTCCTCACCGACAACGATCCCGACTACGTGGTCCTCGGCGAGACCCGCACTTACTCCTTCGAGGCGATCACCACCGCAATTCGTTTGGTGGAGAGGGGCGCTCGCTTCATCGCCACCAACCCCGACCCCACCGGCCCGTCCCGGGAGGGTTCCCTTCCGGCCACGGGATCCGTTGCCGCACTGATAAGTAGGGCCACCGGTCGCGACCCGTACTACGTGGGCAAGCCGAATGCGCTGATGATGCGCTCGGCGTTGCGGGCCATCGGCGCGCACTCCGCGAACACGCTGATGATCGGCGACCGGATGGACACCGACATCGTCTGCGGGCTCGAGGCCGGGCTGCAGACCATCCTCGTCCTCACCGGAATTTCGACGCGGGATTCGGTGGAACTGTTCCCCTACCGTCCCACCGCGGTACTCAAATCGGTCGCCGACCTGGTCGGCCGGACGTCGGATCCGTTCGGCGATGCGGCTCCGCCGCCCGTGAGTACTTCTTAACCGCGGGACGTTAACAAGTACTCACGGGTGGCGGCAGCCCGTGATACCCCTGATCGTCGCTGCCCTGTACGTCCCGAACGTGATCCAGTTCCCGTCGCCACCGGCGAACGTCACGTCGTGGTGTCCGGGTCGGTCGGCGTGCACGTCGAGCCGGTCCATTCCGGCGTCGGCGGCGATCGCACGGGCCGCGGCCAGCACGGCGGGCCAGTCGGCGTCGCCGATCGGGGTGTCGGACAGCAATACCGGCGTGGTGACGGATTGCCCCTCCGTGTACGCATACGGTCCCGGGCACCCGCCGCCCTGGCTGCGTTCGCGATGCCACCGCCACCGGACATCCGGTGCAATCGCCGCGACGGCCTCGCTTATCCGCATCAGCGCGTCGGTGACCTGCCGCTCGGTGACCGCGAGTGTCGGCCGGTCGCTCAGGCTCGCTGCCGCCGCCGCAACCTCCTCGTCGCTGAAGTTGTACGGGTTGTCCGGCACGCCACCACATCCGCTCGTCAGGATCGCCGCGCCGATCACGGCGACCGTCTTCACCACCCACCCGCCGCGGACCGTCACCGGACAGCCAGTTCCGGCATGCCCGCGACGATCACCGCCATGTTGTAGCCGGACGTCCGCAGCTCCCCGTTGCCACTCGGCCGCGGATACTCGCTGTGCCCGCTGGCATCTTCGCGCCGCACGCCGTCCGGGGTCGACGCCTCGAGCACCGACAGTTGTTCGAGGTCCGTCTGCACCGGATCGGGGCCGAGCCTGCCGAACCCGTCTGCCACGGTGATGGGGTCATCGGGCGCGCGCATCACGAACCCGTGCCGGGGTGCCAACCCGAGATCCGATTCGTCGTTCGCGTCGAACCCGGGCGAACCGTAGAACACGGCGTCGTCGACCGGTTGCCGCGGTCCCGCGTCCTGCAGGGCCAGGCCCTGGGTGTACGAACCATACGAATGGCCGAGCGCGGTGATGTGCGGATCGGGCGTCTGCGAGGCGACGTCGAGTCCCTCGTAGAACGAGGCGAGCTTCGGGGCACCCGCGGTCGCGCGGTCGGACTGCCAGGAATCGAGGAGCCATCCGCGCCCGAGATTCTGGTCGATGAACGGCACGTCGTAGTTGCCCGGACCGGTGGTGGTCGGCGGCTGATACCCCAGCCACGCGATCGTCGACACCGTGTCGCCGGTGCGGCCGGCCAGGTCCAACTGCCGTTCGGTCTCGGCCTTCAGCGCCGACGCCTCGTCGGTCATCCCGCGCAGCGAGGCGGCGGTCGTGTCGATGCCCGGTGTGGTGACGGCGATGTGGTCGGCGGTGTCGGGGTCGCCGAGCGCGAATGCGGCCATCGTCCGTTCACCCGACTGCAGGTCCAGCAGCATCAGCCTGCCGTCCGGGTGATCGCGCACGAGTTTCTCGAGGTCGTCGAGGTCCCGCAACTTCTGCTCGGCGTACCACAACTCGGCGTCGTCGTCGGCGAATGCTCCACCGAACATGTTGCGGTCCAGCCGTTCCCGGAGCCGGTCCCGCTCCGTCTCCCACCGCGACCGCTCGTCGTCGAGCCGGATCACGTTCGCCTCGTGCCGCACCGCGGACGGGATGCCGTCGCGATCACCCACCCATTCGGGATGCTGCTCGATCACCTCGCGGCGCTGGGCTGCCGGCAGCGCGTCCCAGTACTCGCGGTTGTCCAGCGGGGAGCCGTCCCGCGGGGGCGCCGGGGCGGACAGTCCGGTGCCCGGTCGATCCGCCTCACCGGGTTCGGCCGCGCCGTCCGCAGCCCGCGTCAGGACAGCGGCGGCGTCGGCGACGAGGTCTTCCGCCTGCAGGATCAGCGCCCGGGCCGCGGCACGGAGTTCGTCGCGCCGTGCTGCCCCTGAGGTGTCGACGGGCGGTCCGGGCGCATCGGCGATGTCCCCGCTGTCCGACAGAGCCATACCGTGGGTGGCGGCCGCTTCGCGGAGGCCGTCGAGTTCGGATTTCAGGTGCGTGATCGCGTCGACCAGGTCGCCGGCCAGCTTCTCGACGACGGCGATCGCCGCGGCCTCACCGCTCAGATCATCCGCGACGATCCGGAACCGCCGACGTGCGGCGTCCGCGGCGTCGTCGTGCCACGCCGGCAACCGGCCGATGTCGGCGAGACCGTCCTGCACGAAACAGATCGTCGCCGCCCGCACCGACAGCGACCGTTGCACGGCCTGCAGCGCGCGGGTGTCCCACTGGGCAATGTCCCTCAGATTCACGATCCCCCCCAGGATGCATAATGCCCGTACCCTAACGGATCGATCGCGCCCGCGGGAGTCCGATCTCGTCTCGACCGACACGAAGGATCGAAAATGAGCGGTTCCATCCACGTCGACACAGCGGCCCTACGCGCAGCGGCCGGTCAGCTCGACGTCCTGTTCGACGATGCGTCCGCACAGCTGAACACCACCGACGCGGCCCTCGCCGACTCGGGTGCGGCCTGGCCGGAGGCCGCCGGCGGCGCGTTCGCCCGGTTCACGTCCTACCTGGACGATCGGCGGGAATTGTTGCAGCGGACTGTGGCCGAGATGTCGACGAACCTCACCGAGTGCGCACGCCGGTACGACACCCAGGACGGGGCCACCGCCGAACGCCTCGACGCAATCGCGCCGGCCACGAGCCTCGACCTGTAGGCCCTTCGGGCTCGTGCGCCTTTCTGGTTGCCGGAACAACCAGAAAGGCGCACGGGCGCGAAGCGCCTATCCCAGTGCCTGCTCCAGATCCGTCAGCAGGTCGGCGGTGTCTTCGAGTCCCACGGACAGCCGGACGACGCCGTCGGTGATGCCCACGGCGGCACGACCTTCCGGGCCCATCGCCCGGTGGGTGGTGGTGGCCGGGTGGGTGATGAGCGACTTGGAGTCGCCGAGGTTGTTGGAGATGTTGACCAGCCGCAGGGCGTCGAGGAGTTCGAATGCCCGCTTCTTCGCTTCGCTCTCGGATGCGTTCAGTGCGAAGGTGACGACGGTGCCGCCGCCGCTCATCTGCCGCTTGGCGAGTTCGTGCTGGGGGTGCGATTCGAGGTACGGGTACTTGACCCAGTCGACCGCGGAGTGGCCCTCGAGGAACTGGGCGATCTCCAGTGCGGAGCCGACGGAGTGCCGCACCCGGATCGGCATCGTCTCGAGCCCCTTGAGGAGCGTCCACGCGTTGAAGGGGCTGAGAGCCGGCCCGGTGTGGCGCATGAGGTTCTGGACGGGACCTTCGATGTAATCCTGCGGTCCGAGGATCGCCCCGCCGAGCACACGGCCCTGGCCGTCGATGTGCTTGGTGCCGGAGTAGACGACGATGTCGGCACCGAGTTCCAGGCTGTGCTGCAGCAGTGGCGTCGCGAACACGTTGTCCAGCACGACCTTTGCGCCGGCGGCGTGCGCGAGCTCCGCCACCCGGGGCACGTCGACGAGCGTCTGCATCGGGTTCGACGGCGTCTCGAAGAACACCGCGGTGGTCGGCTCGGACAGAGCCTTCTCCCACTGGTCGAGGTCTTCACCGTCGACGAACACCGTCTCCACACCCCAGCGGGGCAGGATCTCGTTGCACACCACGAAGCAGGAACCGAACAGGCTACGCGCCGCGACCAGCCGGTCGCCGGCCTTGAGCAGCGCGCCCAGTGCCGTGAACACCGCGGACATGCCGCTGGCGGTGCCGAAGCACGCTTCTGCGCCCTCGATGAGGCGCAGTCGCTCCTCGAACATCTTCACGGTGGGGTTGCCGTACCGGGAGTAGACGAAGTGGTCGATCTCGCCGGTGAACGACGCCTCGGCCGCTCCCGCGCTCTCGAACACGAAGCCTGAGTTCAGGAAGATCGCTTCGGACGTCTCTTCGAAACCGGAACGGAGGGTTCCTCCGCGCACGCTGATCGTGCCCTGGCCGATGTCGTCCGGCAGCGCCTTGTCGAACGCGCCGCCTCGGGGAATTGCACTCACCACTGCCTCCACGGCAGGCCCAGCGCCCGCCAGCCGACCGCCCCACGATGACCTTCGGCGTCCAGGCCGCCTTCGAAACCGTCGAGCACGTTGTACGACGGGCCGATGCCCGCCGCTGTCGCGGCTTCCGCCGCACCGATGGACCGCTGGCCGGAGCGACACAGGAAGATCACCGGGGCGTTCTCGCCGCCCGCGATCCCGGCCTCCTTCAGCTGGTCCACGAAGTTGTCGTTACGAGTGCCCGTCGGGTAGCTGACCCATTCGATCAGCACGGTCTTCCGCCCGAGCGGGGTGGTGTCGGGGACTCCGACGTACTTCCACTCGGCGTCCGTCCGCACATCCACGAGCACAGCGTCGGGATTCTCGCGGAGCAGCTCCCAGGCATGCTCCGGCGTTATGTCGCCTGCGTAACTCACCATGTCAGCTTTTCACAACCCTGTTCGGTATGCCCTTCCGGGCAACGGTCAGTTGCAGACGACCCATGTTTCCCCGTCCCGCGTCAATTGCCAGGTATCCGTCGTCTCGCCCTTGCCGTCGTCGGCGCTGACCCGGACCTCCGCCCGGGCACGATCCCCGTTGACCTCGGACGATTCGACGCCCTTCAGTGTGACCTCGCCTTCCCGGCCGCGGAGCACCGACCGGTCGTCGGACCACGACGAGCAGACCAGCGTCTTCTGCAGATCGGCGTCGTCGTGGTTGTGGGCCTGGATGAAGTCGGCGACCGAGCGGTTGATGCGGTCCGCTTCGGTGACGTTCTCGTCTGCGGGCGAGAGCCTGCTGGACACGACGATGGCAACCAGGATGACGACGATGACGGTGACGGCGGCGATGAACGGCACCGCCGTGGTGCGCCGGGGATCCACCGGATCTTCGGTGCCTCCCGCGTCGCGCTGGGGCGATTCGCTCGAACCGGACATGACTTCCCTTCGAACTCGGCGTGGCCACGAGTGTATAGAGCTGCCCCTACAAATCTTGTTTGTGACCCCCCAACGCGAAGGCGACTACCCTCTACAGGCGTGCGTCCCGAGAATGGGCTCTGCCCTGTCTGCCGCACCTCGGCCACCCGATTAGGCTGGGCTTAATTTAAGCTGAGGTTTCGTTGTCCGCCCATCAGAAGGTAGTTCGCTCCAGATGACTGATCAGACACGTCCGTTGCGCGTTGCGATCGTGGGTGCCGGCCCCGCCGGTATCTACGCAGCCGACGCTCTCATGAAATCCGATGCCGCGTCTGACGGCGGGATCAGCATCGACCTCTTCGAGCGGATGCCTGCCCCCTTCGGTCTGATCCGGTACGGCGTCGCACCCGACCACCCGCGCATCAAGGGCATCATCACCGCCCTGCACAAGGTGCTCGACAAGCCGTCGGTGCGCCTGCTGGGCAACATCGACTACGGCAGCGACATCACCCTCGAAGACCTGCACAACTTCTACGACGCGGTGATCTTCTCCACCGGCGCCAACGCCGACCGCGCCCTGAACATCCCGGGCATCGAACTCGACGGCAGCTACGGCGCCGCCGACTTCGTCTCCTGGTACGACGGCCACCCCGACGTCCCGCGCACCTGGCCGCTCGAGGCCGAGAAGGTCGCCGTCCTCGGTGTCGGCAACGTCGCCCTCGACATCGCCCGCGTCCTCGCCAAGACCGGCGACGAACTGCTGCCGACGGAGATCCCCGCCAACGTCTACGAGGGACTCAAGGCCAACAAGGCCGTCGAGGTCCACGTGTTCGGTCGCCGCGGACCGGCGCAGGCCAAGTTCACCCCCCTCGAGCTGCGTGAACTCGACCACTCGCCGACGATCGAGGTCATTGTCGATCCCGAGGACATCGACTACGACGAGGGCTCCGAGCAGGCGCGCCGCAACTCCAAGCAGGTCGACATGGTCGCCAACACCCTGCAGGACTGGGCCATCCGCGACGTGGGCAACCGTCCGCACAAGCTGTTCCTGCACTTCTTCGAATCGCCCACCGAGGTGCTCGGCGAGGACGGCAAGGTCGTCGGTCTGCGCACCGAGCGCACCCAGCTCGACGGCACCGGCAACGTCAAGGGCACCGGCAAGTTCAACGACTGGGACGTGCAGGCCGTGTACCGCGCGGTGGGCTACCTGTCGCAGAACATCGCCAAGCTCCCGTTCGACGAGCAGGCCGGTACCGTCCCGAACGAGGCCGGACGCGTCATCGCCGACGACACCGCCGAGGGCAACGACCGGTTCATGCCCGCCACGTACGTCACCGGGTGGATCAAGCGCGGCCCGGTCGGCCTGATCGGTCACACCAAGGGCGACGCGAACGAGACCGTCGCGAACCTGCTCGAGGACCGGTCCGGCTTCGCCGAGCCCGCCAACCCGTCGGAGGACGCGATCATCGAGTTCCTCGAGGGCAAGCAGGTCCCGTACACCACCTGGCAGGGCTGGTACCGCCTCGATGCGCACGAGCGCAGCCTGGGCGAGCCCGAGGGCCGTGAGCGGATCAAGGTCGTCGAGCGCGAGGACATGCTCAAGGCCAGCGAGCCCGACAAGGCCTGATCTTTCGAATCGGTGTGAAGGGAACCTCCTGCGGGAGGTTCCCTTCCGTCGTCTCAGGCCAGGTGTGACGACAGCGCCCGCAACGCCGTGAGCAGTTCCTCGGCCGACATCGCGTGGTCGGGGTCCACCAGCCACTGCTCCGCGACGCCGAGCAGCAGTGCCTGGTAGAGAGCGCCCAATGTGTGTGCCCGGCCGGGCTCGATGCCCGCGTCACCGAACAGTTCGACCAGTCCTTCGCGGGCGTCGGCCGTCGACGCCACCAGGTTCTTTCTCAATTCCGGCAGGGAGTCCAGGTGCCCGAGCAGTTCGAACTGCAGCATCCACAACCGACGATGGGCGGTGAACGACTCGATGACCCCGGTCCAGATGGCTTCGAACCGTTCCGTCGAACTCATGCCGGGTTCGATCTTCTTCGCGGCGGCCGTCGCGAGGTCGTCGCCCCAGCGCTCCATCTCCCGGTACAGGGCGGCGTGGAGCAGCGCCTCCTTGGTGCCGAAGTGGTAGCCGATCGCCGCGAGACTCACCCCGGAGGCCGACGCGATGTCCCGGGCCGTCGTCCGCGAGTATCCCTTTTCGTACAGGCTGCGCGCGGCGCCGTCGATCAGGTCTTCGCGATTTCCCATGACCTCACCCTAAGGAGTCTGAGACGTATGTGTAGGACGCTTGTACCAGCACTCGCGCACCGCTCCGCCACGCAACGTGTCCCCCGCACAAGGCAGGATATAAGTCGTGTTTGACGCCCATGTTCACATCATCGACCCCCGGTTCCCGGTGGTCGAGAACCACGGCTATCTCCCAAAGCCGTTCACCATCGCCGACTACCGGGCGCGCACGGAAGGCTTCGGCGTGGACGGCGGCGCGGTCGTCACGGCCTCGTACCAGGGGACCGATCAGAACTACCTGAAGGCGGCGCTCGAGGAGCTCGGCCCCAGCTGGGTGGGTGTCACCCAGATGGAGCCCGACGCCACCGACGAGAGCATCCTCGAACTCGACCGCGCCGGCGTGCGGGCCCTCCGATTCAACCTCCGGCGCAGCGCGACCGACGTGAAGCTCCTCACCAAGCAGGCCCTGCGCGCGTACGAGCTGGCCGGCTGGCACGCCGAGTTCTACGTGGACGCCACGCTGCTGCTGTCGCTCGAGCCGGTGTTCGCAAAACTTCCCGCCGTGTGCATCGACCACCTGGGGATGTCGACACGGGGCTTGCCGTACCTGCTCGACCTCGTCGACCGCGGAGTTCGGGTGAAGGCAACCGGGTTCGGGCGGACCACCATCGAGAACGTCGGCGACGTGCTGCGCAAGATCCACGCCGTCAACCCCGAGGCGCTGATGTTCGGCACCGACCTTCCGGGTAGTCGTTCCCGAAGAGTGTTCCAGGACAGCGACATCGACATCGTCGCGGACGCGGTGGGTGACGACTTCGACGCCGTCATGGGCGGCAACGCGCGCGCCTGGTACCGCTGCGACGCTCCCGGAGGGGCCTGCTAGCACGCAGGACCCGTGTCAACACCCTTCCATCTGCACACTGTTCATCGACACCATCTCGGCCACCGGCGGCGTCTGTGGCTGCGCCACCAGCCACATGTTGTAGTTGTTCATCTCGTCGCAGTCCAGCTGTTCGCGGCGTTCCTGCCGCCGCTCACGCTGCCGATCGTCCATGTCGTCGTCGTTCCGATCGACCGCGATGGCACCGGTGCTCGATCCGTTGGCCTGCCGTTCGAGCCCCCGGACGCCGTCGGCGGTCATGATCCAGCCGAGGGTGTAATCGGCGCCGTCGTGGTTGGTGGTTGCGCGGAACATGCCTTCCTCCGCAGCAGCCGGGTGGGCCACGAACGCCTTGTCGGGCATGCCCGGCGCGCTGACCTGCCCCGTCACGGTGCCGTCACTCATCGACGCGGTGAGTGTCGCTCCGTCCGGCGACGACAGCGACGCCTTGTCGCCGTCCATGGTGCCGGTCATCCATGTCCACATCTGGTCTCCGTCGCACAGGAAGGCGATCATGTCGTCCCCGGACCGGGCCAGCGCGATGTACGCGTCGGATCCGTCGACCGCACCGACGTAGGTCGGCTCCATCTGTGGGGTCATCACGAAAGGTGACGGAACCTTCTCCATCATGTTCGACGCGGGCGCCGCTTCGCCGCTGCTCGTGGCGGCGGCGCTGGTCGTGCTCGGCGCCGCCGAGTCGGACGAGTCGTCGCCGCAGCCGCTCAGGGAGAGGGCCACGGCAGCGAGGGGCGCCAGGATCCAGGTCGTCTTCTTGTTCACGGCGTATTCCTCCGCTGGCCGGGAAGATCAACATCCGCATTTGATCATCGCAGGTGGAGGACCCTTCTGGATACCCCTCGGCGACGATTGCGAGCGACCTACGTCGCGGCCACCGCGGCCAGCCACACACCGGAAGCGATCAGGGCGCCGAGCAGTTCGATCAGCATCGACAGTCCGACGGCCTTGCAGGCGTGCCACGTCGACGCCCACGCCCGGTTGTGCGCACGCAGCCGGTAGAGCTCGGCCACATACGTTCCCGCGATGAAACCGAGGAACAACCCCACCACGGGAACGACGAAGAACCCCACGATCCCGGCCAGTCCGCCGACGATCAGCGACCGGCTGGGAACCCCGGCCGTGCGCATCCGTTTACCGGGCCAGGTGTATTTGACGACGCCACTGATTACGAGGAACACCGTTGCGACCGCGAACACCGTCCACGCCGTCGCGCCACCGGTCATGATGGCCCACACCAGGATTGCCGCGAAGATGAGGATCGTTCCGGGCAGGATCGGGATGACGATTCCGACGAGCCCGATGACGATGGCCAGGCCGACGAGGAGTTCGGCGCCCGGACTCACGCGACGGGCTCGACGCGGGAAGCCGCCTCCCGCGCGCGGCTGCGCGCGGTCTCGACGTCCGGTCCCGTGGACACGGCGACGCCCATCCGCCTGCGGACGAAGCTCTCGGGTTTGCCGAACAGGCGGAGGTCCGTCTCGGGGACCGCCATCGCGTCGGCGACGCCCTCGAAGCCGATACCGGTGGCGTCGACGCCGCCGTAGATCACCGCGGACGCACCGGGTGTCGTGAGGGTGGTGTCGACGGGCAGGCCGAGAATGGCGCGGGCATGCAGTTCGAATTCCGAGAGTCGTTGTGTCCGAAGGGTGACCAAGCCCGTGTCGTGCGGTCGCGGACTGACCTCCGAGAAGTAGACGTCGTCGCCCTTCACGAACAGTTCCACACCGAAGATCCCGCGCCCACCCAGCGCTGCGGTCACCTTCTCGGCCACCTCCCGCGACCGGGCGAGTGCCGCGTCGCTCATCGGTTGCGGCTGCCACGACTCCACGTAATCGCCCGAGTCCTGCAGATGCCCGATGGGCTCGCAGAAGAAGGTGCCCACCTCGCCGTCGGCGCCGATCGCCCGGACGGTGAGCTGAGTGATCTCGTAGTCGAACTCGACGAACCCCTCCACGATGACGCGGCCGTAATTGATGCGGCCGCCCGCGAGCGCGTACTCCCAGGCGGTCTCGACTTCGCCGGCGCCGCGCACCGTGGACTGCCCCTTTCCGGACGACGACATCACCGGCTTGATCACGCAGGGAAAGCCGATGCGCTCGGTGGCCGCGCGGACCTCCTCGAGCGATTCGGCGAACTCGTAGGGCGACGTCGGCAGCCCCAGCTCCTCCGCCGCGAGGCGCCGGATCCCCTCACGGTTCATGGTCAGCTGCGTCGCCCGCGCGGTGGGGATGACCACCGCGGTGCCGCGCTCCTCGATCGTGGCCAGCGCATCGGTGGCGATCGCCTCGATCTCGGGGACCACGAAGTGGGGGCGTTCCTCCTCGATGAGACGCAACAGCGCCTCCGGGTCGCTCATGTCGATCGTGTGCGCGCGGTGCGCCACCTGGTGGCCCGGCGCGTTGTCGTAGCGGTCGACGGCGATCACCTCGACCCCCAGCCGTTGGAGGGCGATGATCACTTCCTTGCCCAGCTCACCCGACCCGAGCAGCATCACGCGCGTCGCGCCTGCCGTCAGAGGTGTACCGAACCGTACGGGTGCCTGTTCACGCATGGTCACAACTATATGCGGGCACCGTTTCGCGCCGACGCCTACTTCAGCAGTCGCGACATCCGGCGGTCGGCGAGCACCTTGCCTCCGGTCTGACACGTGGCGCAGTACTGAAAAGACTTCTCCGCGAACGACACTTCCCGGACGGTGTCGCCGCAGACGGGACACGGGAGGCCGGTCCGGGCGTGCACCCGCATCCCGGATCGCTTCTCCCCCTTCAGCCGCGCCGCATCCTGGCCGAGCGACCTCTGGACGGCGTCGCTGAGCACCGACCGCATCGCGTCGTACAGCACGTGCACCTGGTCTTCCGGCAGAGTGCGCGACGTGGCGAACGGGGAAATCTTTGCGGTGTGCAGGATTTCGTCGGAGTACGCGTTGCCGACGCCGGCGAGCAGCGACTGGTCGACGAGCGCATTCTTGATCCGCGCCGACGTGGTGGACAGCAGCGCCGCGAACTCGGGTTCGGTGACGGCGAGGGCGTCGGGTCCGAGCCGGGCTATCCCCTCCACCTCCTGCGGGTCGTGCACCACCCACACCGCGAGCCGTTTCTTGGTGCCCGCCTCGGTGAGGTCGAACGCCGGCGTCGCGCCCTCCGGGGTGAAGAAGTGCACCCGCAGCGCCAGCGGACCCTTCCCCGGTTTCGGCGGCGCCGCCGACGGGTTGTCGGTCCAGCGCAACCAGCCCCCACGCGAGAGGTGGGTGACGAGCCACAACCCGGAACAATCGAGTGCGAGGTGCTTGCCGAACCGGGCCGCGCCCGTCACGTCGCGACCCTGCAGGTCGGTGATCGGGGGGTCGAACGTCTTCAGCACGCTCAGGGCCGCCACGTCCACTCGGCCGACGACCGCTCCCACGGCATGTTCACGCAGGAACTCGGCTAACGCCTCCACCTCGGGCAGCTCGGGCATGGTCCCAGGCTAACGGTAGGTGAGCGCCGAAGTGTGCTCCTCCACGCTTTCTCACTCACCTGCGGAGGAGATAGGTGTCCATGATCCAGCCCTTGCGTTCGCGCAATGCGGCGCGCACCCGCTGGATCTCGTCCTCGACGTCGCGCAGGCGACCGGAGATCAGCACCTCGTCGGGTGTGCCGAGGTAGGCACCCCACCAGATCTGGACGTCGTCGCCGGGCACCTGGGTGAACGTGCAGTGGGCGTCGAGCATGACCACGGCGTTGTCGACGCCGTCGGGCAGACCCTCGGCCAGTCGCCTGCCGGTCGTGATGTGCACGGGTTCGCCGATCCGGTTGAGCACGATCCGGTGCTGCGCGGCCAGCGACTGCACGCTGGTGACGCCCGGGATCACCGAGTAGTCGAACGACACGTTGCCGCGGGCGAGCACCCGCTCGACGATCCGCAGCGTGCTGTCGTAGAGAGAGGGGTCACCCCACACGAGGATCGCCCCGACCCCCGGCTCGGACGCGAACTCGGCCTCGAACAGCGCCGCCCGGCGCTCGTGCCAGTCGTCGACCACGCCCTCGTAGTCGGACGGCGTGCGGTCGCGGGGCGGATCGACGATGTCCACGACGCGGTACGCGCCGGCGACGTGCTCCTCGAGGATCGTGGTGCGGAGATCGACGAGGTCCTGCTTCTCGTCACCCTTGCCGATGACGAAGAACACATCGGCCTTGTTCATCGCCTTGATCGCCTGGACCGTCACCTGGTCGGGGTCGCCGGCACCGACGCCGATCACGAAGAGTTCACGCATGGGCGAAGGCTAGCGCTCGTGCGCCTTTCCGGTTGTTCCAGCTACCGAAAAGGCGCACGGGCGCGGAGCGCCTAAACTGGACGCCGTGACTGTGCCGACCCCGTATGAAGACCTGCTCCGACTCGTCATGGACACGGGCACCCCGAAGGCAGACCGCACCGGGACCGGCACGAAGAGCGTCTTCGGTCATCAGATGCGCTGGAACCTCGCGGACGGGTTTCCGCTGATCACCACGAAGAAGGTGCACCTCAAGTCGATCGTCTACGAACTGTTGTGGTTCCTGCGCGGCGATTCCAACGTGAAGTGGCTCCAGGACAACGGCGTCACGATCTGGGACGAGTGGGCGGACGCGGACGGCGAACTGGGCCCGGTGTACGGCGTGCAGTGGCGCAGCTGGCCGACCCCGTCCGGCGAGCACATCGACCAGATCACCCAGACCATCGAGACGCTGAAGTCGAACCCCGACTCGCGTCGCATCATCGTGTCGGCGTGGAACGTCGGCGACATCCCGCAGATGGCGCTGGCGCCGTGCCATGCGTTCTTCCAGTTCTACGTCGCGGACGGCAAGCTGTCGTGCCAGCTGTACCAGCGCAGCGCCGACCTGTTCCTGGGTGTGCCGTTCAACATCGCGAGCTACGCGCTCCTCACCCACATGGTGGCGCAGCAGGCCGGGCTCGAACCGGGCGATTTCATCTGGACGGGCGGCGACTGCCACATCTACGACAATCACGTCGACCAGGTCACCGAGCAGTTGAGCCGGGAACCGTTGCCGTACCCGACGCTGAAGTTGACCAAGCGGGATTCGATCTTCGACTACACCTTCGAGGACGTGGAGATCGTCGACTACCGGCACCACCCCGCCATCAAGGCGCCGGTGGCCGTCTAGTGGCGGCGCGGCAGGTCAAGCTGGTCTGGGCCCAGGGCGTCGGCGGCGTCATCGGCCTCGACAACACGATCCCGTGGCACGTCCCCGAGGACATGGCGTATTTCAAGAAGGTGACGCAGGGTCACCCGGTGATCATGGGCCGCCGGACGTGGGACTCGCTGCCCCCGAGGTTCCGGCCCCTGCCCGGGCGGCGCAACATCGTGATCAGCCGTCAGCCCGACTGGACTGCGGAGGGTGCCGAGTCCGCCGACGGGCTCGGCTCCGCGCTCGCGCTCACCAACGAGGACGTCTGCGTCATCGGCGGCGCCCAGATCTACACGGCGGCAATGCCGTTCGCCACCCAACTGCTGGTCTCCGAGATCGACGTCACGATCGACGGCGACGCCTGGGCACCCCCGATCGACGACTCCTGGCACGCGCAGGACACCGGTGAGTGGCTCACGTCGGCGAAGAACGGCACCCGCTACCGGTGGATCACCTACACGCGAGCATTACCTGCGAGGTAATTGAGAGCATTCGGCTTCGGCGCGAGTCTGAGTGACGTACCCGTTCACTCGTCTCACGTGAGGACCGCCGACATGATCGCCGCACTCGAAACCCGCACCGCTCTCTCCCCACTGCGCCTCACTCTCCGCGTCGACGCCGTCGTCACCGGCGCCAACGGCGTCGCCTACCTCGCCGCCGCCACCGTGCTCGACGACGTCCTCGGCCCGACAGCCGGCTTCCTGCGTGCCATCGGCGTCTTCCTGATCGTCTTCACCGCCGGGGTGTGGGCGGTGAGCGTGCCGGCCCGTCCTTCGCCGGCCGCGGTGGACGCCGTCGTCCTCGCGAACGTCTTCTGGGTGGGCGCGAGCGTGGCCCTGGTGCTCACGGAGTGGCAGCACCTCACCACCGTCGGCGTCGTCTGGGTGCTGCTGCAGGCCGCGGTGGTCGGCGCGTTCGCGGTGGCCCAGGGCTGGGCCCTCATCCGGCGCTGAACGACCCCTTTGCCGCCGCACCGTTACCCCATTCGACGGGTGACGGTGCGCGCAGTGGTTCATACTCACCTCATGGACAAGAAGTCACTGACCGCCCTTGCCCGTCAGCAACTGAAGTTGGCAGGCGGGACGTCCAGCGGCCGCAGTTCGCAGACCGTGTACGGCGGGCATCGGCGCAGCCTCCGACAGACCGTCATCGCCTTGGCCGCGGGTCAGAAGATGGCGGAACACGAGAGCCCGGGCGAGGCCACCCTGTTCATTCTCAGCGGCAAACTGAACCTCGTGGCCGGCGAGGACTCGTGGAAGGGTTCCACCGGCGATCTGCTGGTTCTTCCGACCGATCGGCACAGCGTCGAGGCGATCGAGGACGTCGCGTTCCTGCTCACCGTCGCCATGTGAGGGTCGTGCTCGATCGTGTCGAGGAGTCCGTTCGAAGCCTGAACCTGGGTTATTTCGCAATCGTGATGGCCAGCGGCATCATCTCGGTGGCATGAACCTGGGCGGGTTCGACCTGATCTCGACCGATCGTGGCGTCACGTCGCGAACAAGGTGCCGCTGCGCTACGACGCCACCGTGTGGAGCATCGTCTTCCCACTCGGCATGTATGGGGTCGCCGGCATCTACCTGGGGCGTGCGGACCATCTTCCACTCGTCGGTATCGTCGGTAGTGCCGAACTGTGGTGTGCATTCACCGTGTGGTGCGTGGCGTTCGTCGTCATGGTGGTGCATCTCTGGCGGTCGGTGGTGCATGTCGGACCGGCAACAGTGACGACGCAGGAGAACGCGTGACCGAATCCCAGCCCGTGATCGAGGTGTCCGTCGCTGCGGCGCCGTCGGTGGTGTGGCCTGCCCTGCGCGACCCGGAGTTGATCCGGCGCTGGCACGGCTGGGACTACGCCGGCCTGGCCGACGAGATCAGGGAAATTTACTTCGACGACGTGAAAGAGGACGCCGCCGCCTTCACTCTGGCCCTGAACGGCGCCGACAAGTTCAGCCTCCACGAGCACGAGGGCACCACGCTGGTGCGGATCACCCGCCCGCCCCGCAGCGGCGACCCCGCCGCCGACGACTGGTACGACGACGTCACCGAGGGCTGGACCACGTTTCTGCAGTTCCTCAAGTTCGGCATCGAGCGGCACGGACTCGACGAGCGTCGCACACTGTTCCTCGAAGGCCCGGTCGCGGAGGGTGATTCGGCGCGGCATCTGCTCGGCCTCGACAAACTCGAGGGAATGACGGTCGGCGATCATTTCACCGTGGTCGCCGAGACGGGCGATCTGCTGCACGGGGTCGTGTGTTTCGTGGGCGAACACCAGACCGCGGTGAGTGTCGACGACCTCGGCCCGGGACTGTTGCAGTTCGGCGAGCAGCCCGTCAACGCGGCACGCCCCAACGGCGGTGCGCAGATCCTGCTGGCGGCCTACGACCTGGACGACGAGGAGTGGGCCGAACTCGAAGAGCGCTGGAGAGAGTGGTGGCAGGCCCGGCCGGGAGCCGAACCTGCCACCTGAGTTCTCGAACGGTCAGGCGAGCACGGTGCCCAGGGTGGGCCACCAGATCGTGCTCTTGACGACGTTCGGCCCCACCTGGTGGTTCAGCGAGCCGTACACCGCCGCCACGACCAGACCGCTGCCGAGCCCGGCGACCGGCGGAGAGGAGACGACCGTGGGAACCGCGACGTTGTTCTGGTCCAGCTTCACGATGCCGCTGGCACCGGTGGCGAAGCTGTAGTAGACGACGTCGAGTTCGGCACCGGTCTGGTCGTTCGCGATGACGCCCGGTCCGCCGAAGAATCCGAAGCGGAACTGGTTGCTCATGTTGGTCGCCACGCCCGCGCCGTACAGCTGTCCGAGGACCGGACCGCCCTGCCCGGTGTCGGAGTACGCGGGGATCTGGAAGATCTGGCCCGGGAGGGCGATGTTCGTTGCCGCGGTGTCGGTCGGCGACGCGGCGAGTCGCTCGAGGGCGGCTTCGGCCTCGGGGTTACCGGCGGCGACGGTGCGCAGCTTCGCGATCGCGGTGGCCGGGTCGACGACGGGGGCGGAATCTGCGGGCTGCGCCGATACGACACCGGTGAACATCATCGTCGCTGCCACTGCAGCGGTCAGACCTGCCGCGACCCGTCGTCCGAAGTGCCGTCGATTCATTCTTCTTCTCCCTCGTCACGTCAATGGGTAAGCATTAGTTCGAATGAGTAAACACTCGAGCCCTTATCGACGCCGCGGTTCGCGGCGTTACGCCGCCCCCGGACCTATGCTGCAGACATGGGAGCGGACGGCGGGCACGAGGCGAGGATCAGTGAGTTTCGGGAGGGGCTCGCCGACGTGGTCCCCACGCGCCGAAGTCTGCAGCGACTGTTCGAGGCGGTCCTCGTGGTCGGTTCGGGACTCGAGCTGGATTCCACCCTGCAACGCATCGTCACTTCGGCCACGTCCCTGCTCGACGCCCGGTACGGCGCGCTCGGTGTCCACGCCCCCGACGGGGGGCTGTCGGAGTTCGTCTACGAGGGCATCACGCCGGAAGAGCGTGCGCACATGGGCCATCTGCCCGAAGGCCTCGGTCTGCTGGGACTGCTGATCCACGACCCCCGCCCGGTGCGCCTCGCCAACCTGGCCGATCACCCCGGGTCGATCGGCTTCCCGCCCGATCATCCACCGATGAAGAGCTTTCTGGGCATGCCGATCATGATGCGGGGCAAGGTTTTCGGGAGCATCTACCTCACCGAGAAACTCAGCGGACCCGAGTTCACCGACGAGGACGAGGTGATCCTGCGCGCGCTCGCGACCTCGGCAGGTGTGGCGGTGGAGAATTCGCGGCTGTTCGAGGAATCGCGGACGCGGGAGCGGTGGTTGACGGCCGTCGCGGCGATCACGTCCCGGCTGATGGTCGGCGGATCACTCGACGAAACACTCCACACACTCGCCGCCGAGGTACGCGAACTGTCCAGCGGCGACGAGGTCTTCATCGTCGTCACGCTCGGCGAGGGCGCGGTGGTCGGCGCGGACAGCACGGTGCGGCCGCTGCGCAACAGCTTCCGAATCGCCACCCAGGCCGAGCCGTTCGCCGAAGTGCTGCGCTCCCGCACTCCCGCACTGCTGACGGGTCTCGACGGTCTCGCACCGTTCTCCGCCGAGGCGGGCCGGGCCGCGGTGCTGCCGTTGTCGACGGCGTCGGGGGTCGGCGGGATCCTGGTGGTCACGGCGCGCGGCAACACCGCGTGGGATCCGGACGAGGTCGCCCGACTCGAATCGGTGGCCGACCTGGCTGCCGTCGCGGTGGAATTCTCCGATCAGCAGAGCAAGCAACGCCTGCTGTCGGTGCTCGCCGACCGCGACCGGATAGCGCGTGACCTGCACGACAACGTCATTCAGCGATTGTTCGCCACCGGCATGAGCCTGCAGAGCACGCACGCGGTCGGGGACGTCCCAGAGGGCGTGCGCTCCATCGTGGCCACCGCGGTCGAGCAACTCGATCGCACGGTGCGCGAGATCCGCACCACCATCTTCGATCTGCAGGCCACCGGGATTGCGTCCGCGACCAGTCTGCGCCGTCGTCTCCTCGACGTGATCGGCGACCTCACCTCCCAGTCACCGATCGCGCCGAACGTCCAGTTCTCGGGCGCCATCGACACTCTCGTGCCCAGCCGCATCCACCAGCACGCGGAGGCGGTGCTGCGGGAAGCCCTGAGCAATGCGCTGCGGCACGCGCGGGCCACCACCATCGACATCTCGGTGGCCGCCGGGGACGACCTCACCGTCACGGTCGCGGACGACGGCATCGGGATCGCCGACGGCGCCCGGCGCAGCGGACTGGACAACCTCGATCGGCGTGCCGAGCACTGCGGCGGCACCTGCACCGTCGACGCCGAGGGCGGCGGAACCGTCGTCACGTGGCGGGTTCCGTTGACGTGAGGAAGAAGTCAGCGCTGGTTGCGTAGTTCGGTGGCCAGCACGGCGGCCTGCGTGCGTCGTTGCATCCCGAGTTTCGACAACAGCCGTGACACATAGTTCTTGATCGTCTTCTCGGCGAGGAAGAGCCGCTCGGCGATCTCCCGGTTGGTGAGCCCCTCGCCGATCAATTCGAACACGGCGCGTTCCTGCTCGGACAGTTCCGCCAGGGGGTCTTCCCGGCGCGCGGACCTGATCCGGTTCATCAGCGCCGACGTCGCCCTGCTGTCGAGCAGCGAACCGCCCTCCCCCACCGTCCGCACGGCGGCGACCAGGTCGGTGCCGAGGATCTGTTTGAGGACGAATCCGGACGCGCCTGCCATGATGGCGTCGAACAGCGCCTCGTCGTCGGAGTACGACGTGAGCATCAGGCACCGCAGTTCGGGCAGGGACGTGCGGAGGTCCCGGCACAGTTCGACGCCGTTGCCGTCGGGCAACCGGACGTCGAGCACGGCGACGTCGGCGCCGCTGCCCGGGATCCGTGCCATCGCCTCGCCGACGGACGCAGCCTCCCCGACGACCTCGAGGTCGGGCACGCTGCCGAGTAGATCGACCAGGCCTCGTCGCACGATCTCGTGGTCGTCGACCAGGAACACCCGCGTGGTCATGTCTGCACCTCCACCGTCTTCTCCTCGAACCGTACCGCGCCGGCGACCGGTGCCCACCCCTCCGGGACCTCTCCCTCGCGCATTCGGGACCTTCGACCCCAGCGCCGGCGCCGCGGTGCGCGGGAGGCTGAGCCTGCGGGGGAACACCCGGACACGACAAGTGGAGGTCGCGATGAACAGCTGGTCGCTCAGTGACATCGAGGTGGTCTCCCGCGCCATCGTCTCGGCCCCGTCGGTCCACGACACCCAGCCGTGGGATCTTCGGCTCGACGGCGGGTGCGCGGAGGTCACGGAGCGTCGCGGTTTCACGGACACACCACGCGCCGACCGCGTGATCTCGTGCGGTGCGGGTGTCGCGAACGTGGAGCTCGCGCTGCGGGCGCTCGGCAAGAAGATCGAGACCGACCTGCTGCCCGATCCGCGCAGACGCGACCTCGTCGCCACCGTTCGGGCCGTGGGCACAGCTACCCCGTCCAGCACCGAGCTGAGGCTGTTCTCCGCGATGGCCCGCCGCCGGAGTCATCGAGAAGCGTTCGCCGACATACCGGTTCCCGCAGAAACCATCGCCGACATCGTCGCCGCGGCGGAGATAGAGGGCGTCCGCGCTCGGCTGCTCGCCGCGGACGAGGCGCCCGCGCTCGCCGACGTCCTTCTCTATTCCGCCGACCGGGTTCGGCAGGATCCCGGCCACCAGCGCGACCTCTTCCCGTGGACGTCGCACTGGCTGCCGCAGGGCGGTCACGAGTCGGTCGACGCGATCCGCCCCGTCGTCACCCGCGGCGTCCCCGACTCGGCACGGCTCGCCGCGGCCATCGAGAGCGAGACCGTCCTCGTGTTCGTATCGGACACGCAGGAGTCGATCGACCTGGTCCGCACCGGAATCGCGGTCGAACGAGCGTGGCTGACCGCCGTCGACGCCCGGCTGGGTGCCTCCATCCTCTCCCACCCGCTTCGCGTCGACGACTCGGCGCACCGGCTGGCACGCCGACTCGACATGCCGGGCCATCCCCAACTGATTCTGCGAATCGGCTACTGGGGCATGCGCAACTTCCGCCGCGGCGAACGCGCCGCGGCCCTCTAACGCACCTCGAAGACCAGCGGGTACCGCGACGCGGCGTCGTCGAGTTCGGGTGCCGGAGCCTCCTTCAGGAAGCGGTCGAACATTCCCGCCACGAGGTCGTTGGTCGTGTCGACCACCTCCTGGCGGGGAGCCGTGCCGAGGCTGAAGCCGGCGGGCACGTCCATTCCGGGAGGATCGGGGATCGCCTGCGGGACGTAGTGCTCGGCGTCGGTGAAGCTGAAGTGCCCGGTGTCCCGGAGTGCGTAGACCTTGCTCCAGGACCGGGGGGTCGCAAAATACTGTCCCCAGAACCTGTCCCGGCCTTCGGGGCTCTCGGCGTGACGCGAGTTGAGCACGCTGAGCAGTGGGGTGCCGGGATCCTGGGAAACGATCGGGCTCGCCGTGTTCGCGTACAGGAGCGCTCCGTCGACATTGACCCCGGCGTCCACCCGCGGATCGTCGAGGAGGACCTGGGTGGTCGTGGCTCCGCCGATCGAGTGACCGAACATCCCGATCCGTTCGGGATCGACGGCCTCGGAGAGGCCGTCCGGCAGCAGCCGGCCGATCCCGTCGGGGTCGTCACCGCGGGAGAGGGATTCGACGGTGTCGACGACGAAACTCGCGTCCTCCACCCGGGTGTCGAGCGCCTTCTTCTGGGTTTCCGCGGAGTACGGGTCGGTGATCTGCGACGTGACGACGCGGCCGTCCGGGAACACCGTCGCGAGGGCCTCACCCGTGTGGTCCATGCCGATCACCACGTAGCCGCGGCTCGCGAGATCCTCGGCGGCGATCGTGTACAGCGTCCGCGGCACATAGAAGCCCGGCGAGAAGAGGATCACGGGAAGCGAGCGGGTTCCGCCCGCGGCGAATCCGGCAGGATAGGTGACCGTCACCGGGATGGATCGCGCACGGCCCGGCGACCACGGATCGTCGCGATCGTGATCCACCAGTTCGAGTGTGCTGACACCGACGTTCGAATCGCTCGCAGGCAGGCGCAGCAGCGTGCCCGTATCGGCACTCGCCGTCGCCGGCTGGACCGAGGCCACTGCGCCGAAAACCACTGCGCCGGCGACCAGTCCCCGGAGTATGAGGGTTGCCTTCACTCGAACCTCCTCTGCGAAGTCGAGCGAAGGCTACCGCACAGTCGTGATCGGGGGCGCTAGCTTTCCGGCCGGACGATCATCACCGGGCAATCCGCGGTGTGGAGCAACGCATTGCTGGTGGAGCCCAGCAGCATTCCCTTGAAGCCACCCCGGCCGCGGCTGCCGACCACGATCAGCTGCGCCTTCTCGGCGAACTCGCTGAGCACCCGCACCGGACGGTCCCGCGCCACGATGCGTTCGACCGTCACGTCGGGATACCGCTCCTGGTATCCGGCGAGGCGCTCCGACAGCACCACCTCTTCACCCGTCTGGATGCTGCTCCACAGCGGGTCCTCCGGGCTGGCGCCGAGCGACGGCTGCACACTGACATCGCTCCACACATTGACCGCGACCAGGCTCGCACCGCGGGCGGCGGCCTGCTCGAACGCCACTTCCACCGCCGCCTTGCTGCTTTCCGAGCCGTCGACGCCGACCACGATCGGCCCCTCCGTGGGCGGCTGCCCGTCCATGGTGCGCCCCCGCACGACCACCAGCGGGCAATGGCCGTGCGCGGCGACCGCGGAGGTGGTGGAGCCGACCAGCAGACCGGTGAACTCACCGTGCCCGCGCGAACCGAGCACCACCATGTGCGCGTTCGCGGAGAGCTCGATAAGTGTCTGACTCACCTTGCCCTCGTGCTGTTCGGTGGTGATGTCGAGCGGCTCGTCCACCGTCTGCTTGGCATGCACCCGCGCACTGCCCAGCCGGGCCTTCGCCGTGTCCTCGAGTTCTTCCTTGAAACTCTCGGCCAGGTACGGCTCGGTGTAATAGAAGGCAGGAATGTGCACCACTGTCACGATGTGCAGCGGGAGCGACAGGGCGGCGGCGGCGCGAGCGGCCCACGCCACTGCGGCCGAGGCCGCCTCGGATCCGTCCACACCCACGACGATCGGCTTGATTCCGGTCATGGTCACCTTTCCTGATTCTTCCGGCTGGGCACTGCTGGGGTTTGCGGGGCTACCCGCAGATCTTGCGGAGCTTCTCGACCAGCGCGACTCGTCCCGCACGATCCGCGGCGAGCGGGGTGACGGTGAGCGTGGTGACCCCGGACTCGGCGAAGGCGGCCACCCGCTCCGCGATGTAGCTCTCCGGACCGATCAGCGACACGGCCCGCACCAGATCGTCCGGCACCGCGGCGGCGGCCTCGTCCTTCTTGCCCGACAGGTAGAGGTCCTGGATGGTCTCGGCTTCCTTCTCGTAGCCGTACCGGACCGCGAGGTCGTTGTAGAAATTCTTGCCCTTCGCGCCCATGCCGCCGATGTACAGCGCCAGGCCCGGGCGGACCCAGTCGAGCATGTGCTCGACGTCGTCGCCGATGGCGAGGGCGGGCGACGCGAAGACCTGCAGCTCACCGAGGCTCGGGTCGCGCTTCGCCTTGCCCTTGGCCAGCGGCTCGCCCCACACGCTCGCCGCCTTCTCCGGGTGGTAGAAGATGGGTTCCCAGCCTTCGGCGATCTCGGCGGTCAACTCCACGTTCTTCGGTCCGAGCGAGGCGATGACGATCGGGATGCGATCACGCACAGGGTGGTTGATGATCTTCAGCGGCTTGCCCAGCCCGGTGCCCTTCTCGGCGGGCAGCGGAATCTGGTAGTACTTGCCCTGGAACTCGACCTTCTCGCGGCGCCACACCTTGCGGCAGATCTCGACGACCTCGCGGGTGCGCCCGAGCGGGGCGTCGTACTTGACGCCGTGAAAGCCCTCGATCACCTGCGGGCCGGAGGCGCCGAGGCCCATCACGAAGCGTCCGTCCGACACGAAGTCGAGGCCGGCCGCCGTCATGGCGGTCAGGCTGGGCGTGCGGGTGTAGATCTGGAAGATGCCCGACGCAAGTTCGAGTGTCGTGGTCTTGGCGGCGAGGTAGCCGATCTGGCTCACCGCGTCGAACGAGTAGGCCTCGGGCACGAACGCGATGTCGAGCCCAGCTTTCTCCAGGTCGGCGACCTCGTCGACCGTCTCGGCGAAACCGCCGCTGTAGTTCAAGCCCATACCTATGCGCACGTCGTTCCCCAATCCTGGCGTTATCTGCAACCTGTTCCTGCGTCAACCCAGACACTACTGCGAACAATCGCGTCAGGGACGTGCAGGCCTCACGACGACTACCGGGCAATGCGCACCACCGACCAGGCTGTTACTGGTCGATCCGAGCAGCATCCCCTTGAATCCTCCGCGCCCCCGGCTGCCGACCACCAGCAGTTGCGCCTTCCTCGACCACTCGAGCAGTCGCGCCCGCGGATTGTCGATGTACACCTCCCGGGTGACCCGCACGTCGGGGTACTTCTCCTGCCAGCCGGCGAGGCTCTCGGCGAGAACGGCGTGTTCGTCCTCCTCGAGTCCCTGCGGCACCAGGGCCGCGGCCCGCGGGTCCTCGAACGCTTTCGGTCCGAGGTCACTCCAGACGTGGACGGCCACCAACGGCGCATTCCGCAGCGACGCCTCCTGGAAGGCCACCGAGATCGCCCGCTCACTGGTGGGGCTGCCGTCGACGCCGACCACGACGGGCCCTCCGGCGTGGGCGTCGCCGCGGACCACGACGACCGGGCAGTGCGCGTGGCTGGTGACGTTGATCGCCGTGTTCCCGAGCAGTGCGGTGGCGGCCGCTCCGGACCCGGACGCGCCGACGACCACGATCCGGGCGTTCTCGGACAGGTCGACGAGCCACTGGGCGCTGCTGCCGATCGACAGTTCGGTGTGGACGTCGATGATGGGATTGACCGCGAACGCCTGCTCCTGCGCTTCGGCGAGAATCGCCTTGCCGCTGGCCTCCACCCACTCGTACACGCCGCCCGAATCCATGTAGGGACCGCCGAACCCGTACGGGGCGAAGTCGAGTGCGTGGATGATCTTCAGGTTCAGTCCACGTTCGGTGGCCAGTTCGGCGGCCACCCGTACAGCGGACTTCGAGGTGTCCGATCCGTCGACACCGACGACGACGCTGTTGCGGTCCCGTGTGCTCATGACTTCACACTATCCCCGGCCTCCGTTTCGCGTCTGCCGCCCTTCGCCTTTCGACGAGGGACTTAAGTCCCCACCAACTCGGGCTCTCCGCCCGTAGCCGCGGGCCCCGACTTCGACGATGATGAGAAGGGGGGGCCTGTGCCCTATTCGAATTTTGCTGGGCCACTGCACTTTCCGACCGGATCCGCCTGAGCGACGTCGGTCACAAATTTGGTATTCGGAATGCGAATTAAAGTACGTTCGGGTCATGCAACTCACACAGTTCACCGACCTCGGACTGCGGGTGGTCATGCGACTGGCCGTCGCCGGGGAGGGCGAACGACCGGGAAGCCGGGCGATCGCCGAGGAACTGTCGGTGTCGTACACCCACGCCGCCAAGGTCATTACCCGGCTGGGTGAACTCGGCATCGTGGACGCACGCCGGGGACGCGCGGGCGGTCTGGCCATCACCGAACTCGGGCGCACCGCGTCCGTCGGCTGGCTCGCCCGCCGACTCGAAGGCGATGCGGAGGTCGTCGACTGCGACGGCGCCCAACCGTGCCCGCTGCGATCGGGCTGCCTGCTGCGGTCGGCGCTGCGACGCGCGCAGAACGCGTTCTTCGAGTCGCTGGACGCCCTCACCATCGAAGACCTCACCCGGTCCCCCACCGGAACCGTGCTGCTCACCCTCCCACGCGTAGCCGCCGCCACAACTTCCCAGATTTCTCGAACGATCGGAGAATGACATGCTCTCGCCCACCTCGACGGACGTCATCCGCACCACCCTGCCCGTGGTCGGCGCCGCGATCTCGGACATCACGACGCTGTTCTACCGCAAGATGTTCGACGCGCACCCCGAACTCGAACGTGACCTGTTCAACCGCGGAAATCAGAAGCAGGGCGAACAGCAGAAAGCGCTCGCCGGAGCCATCGCCGCGTTCGCGGCACTCCAACTCGAGCCCGATCAGGCGCGCGTCGACCTCATCCTGTCGAGGATCGCGAACAAGCACGCCTCACTGGGGATCGAGCCCGCGCAGTACGCGATCGTGCACACCCACCTGTTCGCGGCCATCGTCGAGGTCCTCGGTGACGCCGTCACTCCCGAGGTCGCTGCGGCCTGGGACGAGGTGTACTGGCTGATGGCGGAGACGCTGATCGCGATGGAGGCAGGCCTCTACGCCTCGGCGGGAGTGACGGTCGGCGACGTGTGGCGGGACGTGCGGGTCCGCGAGCGCCGCCACGAGTCCGCCGACACGGTGTCGTTCGTGCTGACGTCCCTCGACGGCTCGCCGCTTCCGTCGTTCGCTCCGGGGCAGTACCTGTCCGTGGCGGTGCACCTGCCGGACGGCGCGCGCCAGATCCGCCAGTACAGCCTGTCGTCGGCCCCGTCGCGCGGTGACTGGAGGATCTCGGTGAAGCGAGCGGGCGAGGTGTCGAACTTCCTGTACCAGAACGTCTTCGAAGACGACATCGTGACGGTGTCGACGCCGTTCGGGGATCTCGTCCTGCAGGACGACGACGCGCCGCTGCTGCTCGTGTCCGCGGGCATCGGGTGCACGCCGATGATCGGGATGCTCAGCCACCTCGCCGACACCGAGGACAGCCGACCGATCTCGGTGCTCCACGCCGACCGGTCCGCCAGCAGTCACGCGCACCGCGCGGAGCTGACCGAACTGGTGGAACGTCTGCCGTTCGCGGTGATGCACCGCTGGTACGAAGACCTGGGCGCCCGTCGGCCCGAGGGCAGCCTGCGCGAGGGACGCGCGGACCTCGGCGAGGTCGCGATCGCGCCCGGCACTCGCGCCTACCTGTGCGGTCCGTTGCCGTTCATGCTCGGAATGCGGGAGGCCCTCCTCGCGAAGGACGTGCCCGCCGAGAACATCCACTACGAGGTGTTCGGCCCCGACAGCTGGTCGGCCACCGTGTGAGAGCCACGGCGGCTTCGTTCACACCGGCCAGGTGTGGACGGGGCTGCCCTCACGCATGTTCTCCACGTACTGACGCAACATGGCGGCCAGGGCTTCCGGGCGGCTCAGACCGGCGTTCTCGTGCCGGACCACCTGCGCACGCTGCCACGACGCCCCCGTCTGCCGGGTGACGCACCGGCCCTCGATGACGCTGAGGTAGCGGTCGCGGGCCTTCGCGGACAGCCCGAACGCGGCGAGCCCCTCGTCGGCGATCGGCAGCAGCCGCCGCAGGACGAGCTCGTCGGCGCCCGCGAACCCCACACCGGGCCAGTACAACTCGGCGTCCATACCGTACTTGGCGCCCGCGTGCAGGTTCTCCTCGGCCGCGTTGAACGACATCTGCGACCAGACGGGCCGATCCGATTCGACGAGCCCGCGCAGCGCGCCGTAGTAGAACGCGGCGTTCGCCATCGTGTCGAGCACCGTCGGGCCCGCGGGCAGCACCCGGTTCTCGATCCGCAGGTGCGGCTTGCCGTCGTCGCTGTCGTACACCGGGCGGTTCCATCGGTAGATGGTGCCGTTGTGCATCTGCAGTTCGCTGAGGTCCGGTACCCGGCCCGCGTCGAGTTCGGCCGACGGGTCGACGTCGGAGACCTCCGGCAGCAGCGCCGGGAAGTATCGGGAGTTCTCCTCGAACAGGTCGAAGACCGACGTGATCCATCGTTCGCCGAACCACACACGCGGCCGCACACCCTGGTTCTTCAGCTCCAGCGGCCGCGTGTCGGTGGCCTGCTCGAAGATCGGGATGCGCGACTCGTGCCACAGCGCCTTGCCTGCCATGAACGGTGCATTCGCGGCGAGGGCCACCTGGGCACCGGCCAGGCACTGCGCGGCGTTCCAGTGCGCGGCGAATTCGTCCGGCGCGACGCGCAGGTGCAGCTGCAGCGACGTGCACGCGGCTTCCGGGAGCACCGAATTGGCGTCCACCTTCAGCTGTTCGGCGAGCCGGCCCTCGAGCGGCACACCCTCGAGGTCGAGTTCGATGTCCTCCCCGCGCGCGGCGAAGATCTGATCGTTGAGCTGCTCGTAGCGGGGATTCGCGGTGATCCACTCGCGACCAAGGTGCTCGAGTTGCAGCGTCGGGAGCATGCCCACCATCACCAGCTGGGCGTCGTGCCCGTGGATCCGCGCGTCGGCGACGTGCAGCGATGCCCGCAGCGTGCGTTCGAGCTCGAACGTCCCCTCACCGATCAGGGGACCCGGCCGGACGTTCATCTCGACGTTGAACTGACCGAGTTCGGTCTGGAACACGGCGTCGTCGTCGATCGACTCGAGGACTGCGAGATTGGACATCGCCGGCGTCATGTCGGCATGGACGAGATTGAACTCGATCTCCATGCCCAGCATGGGCCTCGGCGGGTCGACCTCGTCGACGAACGCTCCCTCCCGCAGCATCCTCTCGAGCGCGTCGACGCACATGAGCACCTTCTGCCGGAACAGGCGCCGGTCTTCTCGGGTGAATGTCCGAGACGTCACTTCGCGACCCATACCACTCCCCAACTGCGCGTCGAACTGCGCTCACGGGGGAGCATATCCGTTCATCCCGCGCGAAGGCGGGATGGCGGGCTAACCTCGAACCAGACGCTGGTGAGCGGAAGGACTTGAGATGACGCCTGATACCGACTCCAAGAAGAAACCAGAGTTCTCCGTGGGCACGCGCGTGAAAACGCGGCATTCGGCCGATCACGAACTGGCCGAGAAGAAGTGGCCCCTGGAGGCCGGCGTCATCGTCGACGATTTCGCCGGCGTCCAGGACATCAGCAACGATTCGTACGGCCGCGACTGGGCCGTCTCACGCCGCTGGGCGATCGCCCTCGACAGCGGACCACTCGTGTTCCGCAACGACGACGACCTCGAGCCGGAATAGGCCCTTACGCGTTGGCGCCTGCGTCGCCCCAGGTGACGGCCACGCCGCGGTCCTGCAGCCAGCGCCCCGGATCGACCTTGTTACCGCTCGCGTCGTGTACCTCGAAGTGCAGGTGCGGTCCGGTGGACTGGCCGCGGTTACCGACGTGGGCGATCTCCTGCCCGGCGGTGACGCGCTGCCCCACACTCACGGTGTAGTCGTTGACGTGTCCGTAGACGGTGACGGTGCCGTCGTCGTGCAGCAGACGCACCCACAGCCCGAAACCGGACGCCGCGCCGGCGTCGATGACCTGACCGTCGGCCGCCGCGAGCACCGAGGTGCCGATGGGCGCCGCGATGTCGATGCCGCCGTGGTGCGCTCCCCAGCGGGAACCGAAGTTGGAGGTCAGCTTGCCCGACACCGGCTGAACCGCGTGCGGCTTGACCGGGTTGACGGACGACAGCCACTGCTGCGCCTGAGCGCCGAGGTCCGGGCCGCCGAGATTCTGGGCGGCGGCACCG
The DNA here is from genome assembly GCF_030058635.1 of Rhodococcus sp. IEGM 1305. Lineage (NCBI taxonomy): Bacteria > Bacillati > Actinomycetota > Actinomycetes > Mycobacteriales > Nocardiaceae > Rhodococcus > Rhodococcus sp. IEGM 1305. The sequence goes on along the minus strand of NZ_JASHKX010000014.1, from coordinate 75,688 downwards.
AGGTCTGCGGGCAGTTCGAAGCCGGCGGGAAGGACACCGGCCGGGATCTCGAACGGCACACCCGGCAGCGTCTGCGCGCCGCTCGTCTCGTGGGAGTCGACGGGGGCGGCAGCAGCGTTTCCGGCGCCCAGCTGGGCTGCGCCGACCACGATGGCTCCGGTGGCGGCCGCAACAGTCGCGGCCTTGATGCCCACACCCGCTCCGGTCTGCTGGTTGCGATGGCGTCCGCGCGCCGCGTCCGGATCGATCTCGAAGCGAACGGAAGACCCGTTTGCCCGGTGGTGGGAACCCACAGTAAATACCTCGTCAGTCGTCGGATTGCAGCTCTCCCCGTCCGGGGTGGGCTCCTCTGTCTGGCGACGAATGTAACAAAACGATATAGGTCCGCGCCACCGTTACCGAACGTTTATGTTCGGCGGTCCTCGAGTTCGGCCTTGAATGCGGCGTAGCGAGCGCGGTGCGGGGCACGCCGGCGAATCACCGCCCACGCGATCCCGAGCACGACGAACCATACCGGGGTGACGAGGAGAGCCTCGAGGGTGTCCGCCTCCTGGGTCAGCGCCCAGATGAGGAACACGAAGAACGCCAGGACGACCCAGCACATCACCACACCGCCGGGCATCTTGAAATTCGACGCCTCGTGCAGTTCGGGGCGACGCTTCCGGTACACGATGTAGCTGGCCAGGATCATCGTCCAGACGAACATGAACAGCACCGATGAGATTGTCGTCACAGTCGTGAACGCCTCGATGACGGAGTCGCCGGAGAACAGCAGCGCGATCGCCGACAGCAGGAAGGCGCACGAGAACATCAGCGCATTGGCCGGGACCTTGCGGGAGGAGAGCCTGCCGAGCCGGCCCGGCGCGTCACCCTCCTGCGCGAGGCCGTAGACCATCCGGGACGTCGAATAGATTCCCGAGTTCGCCGAGGACGCCGCGGACGTCAGCACCACGAACTGGATGACTCCGGCTGCGATCCCCAGACCGGCGAGGGTGAACATCGCCGTGAACGGGCTCTCGCCGGGGACGACCTCACGCCACGGCGTGACCGAGATGATCACGATCAGCGAGACCACGTAGAACAACAGGATGCGGATGGGGATGGAGTTGATGGCCTTCGGCAGGTTCTTCTCCGGGTCCTTCGCCTCGGCCGCGGTGGTGCCGACGAGCTCGATACCGACGAACGCAAAGACCGCGATCTGGAATCCGGCCACGAAGCCCATCGCCCCGGTCGGGAACATGCCGCCGTCGTTCCACAGGTTGTCGAAGCCGGCCTCCGACCCGTTGGGCGACGTGAAGTGCGTGAACACCATCACGAGCCCGACGACGATGAGGCTGACGATGGCGATGATCTTGATCAGCGCGAACCAGAACTCGGTCTCACCGAACGCCCGCACGGTCGGCAGGTTCAGCAGCAGCAGCGCCGCGATGGCGACCAGCGCCGGGATCCACAACTGGAGGTCGGGCCACCAGTACTGCACGTAACCGGAGATCGCGACGATGTCGGCGATGCCGGTGACGATCCAGCAGAACCAGTACGTCCAGCCGGTGAAGAACCCGGCCCAGGGGCCGAGCAGGTCGGCGGTGAAGTCGGAGAACGACTTGTAATGCAGGTTGGAGAGCAGCAGCTCGCCCATCGCCCGCATCACGAAGAACAGCATGAAGCCGATGATCATGTAGACGAAGATCACCGACGGTCCGGCCAGCGAGATCGTCTTCCCGGATCCCATGAAGAGACCCGTGCCGATTGCTCCGCCGATCGCGATCAGCTGGATGTGCCGGTTGGCGAGCTGCCTGGAGAGATGCGGCTCACCGGCCGGTCCCGTCCCTGAGCCATCACCCGGTTCCGATCCGATCGAGCCCGTCGAGGAAGTGCGGTCAGCCATGGAACACCTGCAACCCTTCTCAGTCCTTGCTGTCACCGTCCGAAAGCGTGGGTCACGTTACGCCGGGACCGTTCGCGAACCACGGTCGAGGACGGCATTCCGCATCGAGGGACTTGACAGAGGCCGAGTAGCTAAGGCTAACCTCAGTTCGTTACTTCGAGGCGAGGAGCCTGCACATGATCGAGGACCTGATCGAGATCGCGTACGCCCAGGGCGCAGTCACCTGCGTGGCTCAGGCCGCCGACGGCGTCGACGAGTACGAACTCGCACGGGTCGATTCGGTCGCGTCCAGCGTCACGGTCACGGTGCGGGCCGACGGCAAATTCGCGAAGGCCACCAGCGTCGAGGGCTACCTCAGTCTCGGGCAGGTCGTCCGGGCATGCGGACTCGACTACCGGCACGCCACGTCGAGCGCCCGCCAGTACATCCACTGATCAACTCAGGTGCTCCCCGAAGAAGCCGTCGATCCTCTTCCACGCGTCGGCGGCGGCTTCCGGGTCGGGCACCATCCCCGTGACCTTCGCCAGGGGACGCAGCACCTTCGGTCCGGCCAGTTCGTCGTTCAAGAACGTATGACCGGCAGTGGGGTACTCCTTCACATCGTGAGCCACGCCGGCCTTCGTCAGTGCCGCCTCCAACCTGGCCGCCGCATTCCGCAGAGCGAAGTCCTTGCCGCCGTAACTGGCGACCACCGGGCACGCACCCGCCACGGCCGCGTCGAGGTCGCGCGGCAGGACCCCGTAGTTCGGGGCCGCCGCATCGAACCCCGTGCGCAGGGTCATCAGGGCGAACCCGCCGCCCATGCAGAATCCGATGACACCGATCTTCCCCGTGCAGTCCGACGAGCCGGACAACCACTGACGGGCAGCCTCGATGTCGCCGTACGCCCGGCCCTTCCCCGAGAGCATCGCCCGCATCGTCGACACCAGACAGCGTCGCGCACCACCCGCACTGAACAGATCCGGCGCAACCGTCAGAAACCCCGCCGCGGCCAGCCTGTCCGCCTGCCGGCGCATCACGTCGTCCAAGCCGAACGCCTCGTGCACCATCACCACACCCGGCCACGGACCCTCACCGGACGGCCTCGCCAGATAACCGTGCAAGTTCAGCGAACCGTCGTGCCGCGCAGCGAGGTCGGTCAAGTCGATCTCGGACATGTGCGTCTCCCGTTCCGTCGTCACTTCCAGAACATCTGCGACAACCATGCCCTCCCCATCGCGAGCGCACCACCATTCCCGCTACACTCACCTCGGTGTGCGCCCCGCGCGTGCACCGCGCCTTCGTAGCTCAGGGGATAGAGCAACCCTCTCCTAAAGGGTAGGTCGCAGGTTCGAATCCTGCCGAGGGCACTCTCCTGCCTGCGGTAGTCCTCACTGCGCTCCGCTCCCGCAGCTTGGACGTGGTAACGCAGGTCACGCCGCAGGCGATACGCCAGGCAGGTCGGGACGACCCGAGGAGAGTCTCATGAACTGGGTGGACATCGACATCTTCCCGCCGCTGATTGCCAACCTGCTGCACCTGTTGGCCGCCCTGACGAACAATGGGACGGGATCATGATCGGCATATTGCCCGACCTGCCGTACATGGGATTGGACTGGGAGTTCTTCTTCCCGACCAATCTGTACATCGCCTTCATCAACTGGTGGAATCCTTTCTAGCGCACGGTAGCCCGGTCAGCGGGATCCGCGCAGACCGACATTCCGGGGATTCGGTTATTGCGGACCGTGGCTGACCTCGATCGTTCGTATCGTCGTCCCATGACCACTACCGAGAACCGCCCGGCCGCCCTGCACTCGTACTTCGCCTACCGTGACGCCCCGGTCGCTCTGCGCTGGCTGGAGCGCGCGTTCGGTTTCGAGACCACCCTCGAGTTCCCGGACGACAACGGCGGGATCATGCATTCCGAATTACGACGAGGCGACGCCGCCATCATGGTCTTCAGCGACGACGGCAACTACGACCGGCCTGCGCTCCGCGGCGAGACCGTCGGGCACGGTACGTATCTCAGCGTCGGCGGCGACAGCGAAGTCGACGAGCTCTACGCCACGGCGATCGAGGCCGGCGCCACCTCGGTCTGGGAACCCGCGAACACCCCATGGGGCAACTACCGGTGCCGGGTCCTCGACCTCGAGGGATTCGAGTGGACGTTCGGCACCCTGCGCCCGGGCGAGAGCAGTGCTGACTGGTCGGAGTGTGAATGACGGTGATACGGAACCGGATCGACGCGGCACCGCACCCCGTCGTCAGACGATCGCGAAGAGCCGCGCCGCGTTGTCGTGGCACACCGCTCGCAGCCACGGCTCGCCCAGGTCGAATCGGGTGAGTCCCTCGAGTGCGTCGAGGTAGGGATACGGGATGTTGGGGAAGTCGCTGCCGAACACGATGCGTTCCTGCAGATCCGCCAGCCGGTGCACCTGGTCGCGCGGAAACGGTGTGGCCGCTTCGGTGTAGTCCGTGAACGTCATCGTCGTGTCGAGATACACGTTGCCGTACTGGTCGGCCAAGTCCAGGAATTCCCGGTACTCCGGCAGACCCATGTGGGCGATGATCAGGTGCAGCCTCGGGTACCGCGACAGCAACTCGGCGATCGGGCCGGGGCCCGTGTAGGTGCCGGGCGCCGGCCCCGACCCGCAATGGATGACCACCGGGACACCCGACTCCTGCAGCACACCCCACACGGGGTCGAGGAGCGGATCGTTCGGCGAGTAATCGCCCACCTGGATGTGGGACTTGAAGACGCGCGTCCCCGACTCGACCGCCTCGGCGACATACGTGGCCGCGGACTCCTCCGGGTAGAACGTCGAGGTCCGCAGACAGTCGGGGGTCTGTTGGGCGAACTCGACCGACCACTGGTTCAGCCACGCGGCCATCTCCGGCTTGTGCGGGTAGATCATCGACGTGAACCGCCTGACACCGAACCCACGGAGGTGTTCGACGCGGACGTCCTCTTCGTGCCGGTAGTGGATGGGCCACTCACGTCCGGTGAGGGGACCGACTGCGTCGAAGTAACCCCACACCTTCTCCATCACGTTCGCGGGCATGAAGTGGGTGTGAACGTCGATGATGCCGGGCAGCCCCAGCGCACGCCAGAACTCCTGCACTCGCAGATCCTCGGACAACAGTCTTCTCCTCGACGCAGTGCCGGACGCAGACCCCGGCAGATCAGAACGGGGCCGACTCAGAACAGCGTGAACGCGTCCTCGGCCTCGGGGGTGGACGGCGCGACGACTGCCGGTGCAGGCGCGGGGGCAGAGACCGGCGCCGGCGCGAGCGCACCGGAGGCGACGGCGCGGGCCGCCTCGCCCGCGAGAACGTCGGCCATCTCGTTGTAGTGATTGCCGACGTGGCCGCGAACCCAGCGGAAACGCACGGGCCCGGGCCGTTCGCTGATGGCCCGGTCGATGGACTGCACCAGTGCGAGGTTCTTGACGGGGGCGCCACCCGCCGTCTTCCAGCCTTTGCGCTTCCAACCGGGCAGCCACTCCGACGCGCACTTGATGGCGTACTGGGAATCGGACTCGATCAGCAGCGGATCTTCCCCGGGATGCGCGATGATCGCTTCGAGCAAGGCCCGCAGCTCGGCGATCTGATTGGTCCCGGAGGGTTCGCCACCTGATTGGCTGGGACCCTCGTGATTGACCCATGCCCAGCCGATCGCCCCACCGGGGTTGCGGAGACAGGATCCGTCGGTACTCACGATGATCATGGCTGGGACTTTACGTGCGCGCTCCGACATCCGCCGGTAGCGGTCGCCTTCGGAGTGGATACGCTGCATTCGATGACGGTTTCGCTGGAGGTGGTCGAGACCACCGTGACCGCGCGGCGTCCCCTGGACGTCGCCATGTCGTTGCAGCCGCTGCAACGCGGCAAGGGCGACCCCTGCCACCGCCGGACGGCCGACGGCTCGATCTGGCGGACGTCGGTGCAGAAGTCGGGCCCGGTCACGTATCGCCTCACCCAGATCGACCGCCACTCGGTGCGCTGTCAGGCGTGGGGTGCGGGCGCCCACGAGTTGTCCGAGGGCCTGGGCCGCCTCGTCGGCGACCACGACGACTGCGCGGACTTCGCCCCCGACCATCCGATCCTCGTCGAGGCCCACCGCCGATTCCCGCACCTGCGCCTCGGCCGCACCGACCGGGTGATGGAGGCCCTCGTTCCCGCCATCCTCGAGCAGCGTGTGCACGGCCTCGCCGCGTTCGCGTCGTGGCGGCGGCTCGTGTGGAAGTTCGGCGAACCCGCGCCCGGTCCCGCCCCCGACGGGATGCGACTACCGCCGACCGCGGACGTGTGGCGGCGGGTTCCGTCGTGGGAATTCCACCGGGCCAACGTCGACCCCAGCCGGTCCCGGACGATCGTCCGCTGCGCGCAGGTCGCCGACCGGCTCGAGAAGATCGTCGACCTCCCCCGCAAGGAAGCGAATCGCCGGCTGATGTCCGTCCCCGGCGTCGGGATCTGGACGGCGGCCGAGGTGTCGCAGCGTGCGCTCGGCGATCCCGACGCCCTGTCGGTCGGCGATTATCACCTCGCCGCGGTGGTGGGGTGGTCGCTGCTCGGAAAGCCCCTCGACGACGCCGAGATGGTGGAGTACCTGGCTCCGCTGCAGCCGCACCGCTATCGCGCGGTGCGCCTGCTGGAGGTGAGCGGACAGGCCGTCAAACCCAAGTTCGGACCCCGGACGGCGCTCGTCGACCACACCTGGCACTGACCCGGGATCCGCGGAGACCACACACGCGCTCACCGGTACCCATGAACACCTGTTCAAGTGTTCATACGAGAAACTAGACTTCGAAGGATCAGCTGCCGGCCGGAGGAGACGCCGTGGAACCCGTGGCAATGCACATGAGCGACGGCCTGATCAATGCGCCGACCTCCCTGCTGTTCGTCGTCGTCGCGGTGGCGGGACTCTCGATCGCCGCGTGGCGCGCGCGCTCCGAACTCGACGAACGCACCGCCCCGATGGCCGGTCTCGTGGCGGCCTTCATCTTCGCGGTCCAGATGGTCAACTTCCCGATCCTTCCCGGTGTGAGCGGGCACCTCCTCGGCGGCGCGCTCGCCGCCATCCTCGTCGGCCCCTACACCGGCATGCTCTGCGTCTCGATCGTGCTGATCGTGCAGGCGCTGCTGTTCGCCGACGGTGGGCTGACGGCGCTCGGAGCGAACATCACCAACATGGCGATCATCGGGGTGGTCGTCGGCTACGGCGTCGCGGTGGCCCTGCGTCCACTCGTGGTGCGACAGCAGCGACTGCGCTTCCGCATCCTCGGTGCGCTCGCCTTCGCCGCGGCACTGTGCGGAACGGTGGTGGCGTCGATGGGCTTCGTCCTCGAATACGCGATCGGCGGTCATCCGACGTCCGGAGATTCGACGTCGCTGGGCGCGGTGGCGGCGTACATGCTCGGGGCGCACGTGCTGATCGGCATCGGCGAAGGCCTCATCACCGCCGTCACGGTGACGGCCGTGGCGAAGGCGCGCCCCGACCTCGTGTACCTGCTGCGGACGGCGCCCCGCCGAGTCGAGGTGCGAGCATGAGCACGTCGTCGCCGGTCTCGCTGCGCCGATTCCTCCTCGGCTTCGCGCTGGTGGCGTTGCTCGTCGCCGGCGCGGTCTCGTACCTCGCCAGCTCGAGTCCTGACGGTCTGGATTCCGCGACCACTCGCGGGTGCGAAACCGTGGAAACCGATACCGGGGAGACGCTCGAGGGTGACTGCATCGCCCAGAACGCGTCCGCCCACCCGTTGTCGGACTCGCCGCTCGCCGACTACACGGTGGGCGGCCGGTCGCATCTCACCGGGGTCGCGGGCGTGATCGGCGCGACCGCCACGTTCGTCGTCGCGGGTGGCCTGTTCTGGCTGCTCGCCCGCGTGCGGCGCAACCGAACGAGCCCCTGACCGTGGGAGCCGGCCACGCCCATCCGCTCTACCTCGACGGCACGTCCCCCGTGCACCGACTGCCGGCCGAGGTCGGGATCGTCTGCGCCGTCGTCTTCGTCTTCGCCGTGGTCGCGACGCCACGCGAGGCGTTCTGGGCGTTCGCCGGGTATCTCGCGATCCTGATCGTGATCTGGCGGATCGCCGGCATTGCGCTCACGTGGATCGGACCGCGGATGCTGATCGAGTTGCCATTCGTGACGCTCGCGCTTCTCCTGCCGTTCGCCGAGGGCGGTGCACGCGTCACCGTCCTCGGACTGTCGCTGTCGGTCGCGGGCCTCTACGCCGCCTGGGGCATTCTCGTGAAGGGCACGCTCGGCGTCCTGGTCTCGCTGACACTCGCCGCGACGACGCCGGCCCGGGACCTGCCGTTGGGTCTGGCGCGGCTGCGCGTGCCCGCGATGCTCACCACGATCGTGGTGCTGATGCTGCGCTACCTCGACCTGCTGACCGCCGAGGTCGAGCGGATGCGCACCGCCCGGCTCTCCCGCGGCGACGACCCCCGGACGTTCCGGCAGATCGGTGCCACCGCCCGGGGCGTCGGCGGCTTGTTCGTGCGGTCCTACGAGCGCGGCGAGCGCGTCCACCTGGCCATGCTGTCGCGGGGATTCACGGGTTCCGTTCCCACGATCGGCGCGCCCCCGGCGACCGCTGCGATGTGGCGGGCGGGGCTCGTGCCCGCCGTGTGCGCGGTGGGGATCTGTGTCACCGTGTGGGTGCTCCGATGACCGCGGCCGTACATCTCGAGGGCGTCTCGTTCGCGTATCCGGACGGCAGGGCCGCGCTGCACCGGATCGACCTCACGGTGGAACCCGGCGAGCGGGTGGCCGTCCTCGGTCCGAACGGGGCCGGGAAGACCACACTGATGTTGCACCTCAACGGCATTCTGACGGCCACCGAGGGCAGTGTCACCGTGGGCGGGCTGGAGCTGTCGCGGGGGGCGTCCCGGGACACGGTGCGGGAGGTCCGGCGCCGCGTCGGCATCGTCTTCCAGGACCCCGACGACCAGTTGTTCATGCCGACCGTCGCGCAGGACGTCGCGTTCGGTCCGGTCAACTTCGGGGTCACCGGGACCGCGCTCGACGAGCGGGTGCACGACGCGCTGACGGCCGTGGACATGACGGCACATTCGGACCGCAATCCCGCGCACCTCTCCGTGGGGCAGCGCCGCCGCGTCGCGCTGGCGACGGTCCTCGCGTGCGCCCCGGACGTCCTCGTGCTGGACGAGCCGTCGAGCAATCTCGACCCCGTCGCCCGACGCGAACTGGCCGACGTCCTCCTGGGTATCGACACCACGCAGCTGCTCGTCACGCACGACCTGCCGTACGCCGCCCAGTTGTGCACGCGCGCCGTGATCCTCGACGAGGGACACCTGGTGGCCGACGGTCCGATCCTGGAACTGCTCGGCGACCCCGCGCTGCTCGCCCAGCATCGTCTCGAGTTGCCCTGGGGTTTCCGGCTTCCCGCGACCGACCCTCATTCGCCCGGCGAACGATCCGTGACACCGCCGACCAGGTAGCCCACGATGGGGAGACGAAGCTTCGCCCGCACTCCCACCGGAGGTCAGCGATGTCCATACCCGAAGCCGACGCCGGGGCCGTGTCCCAGCGCATTTTCGACGCATCGCTCGGGGCGATCGACCTCCTCGCCGTCCATCTGGGCGACCGTCTCGGCTGGTACCGCAGTCTCGCGTCGGACGGTCCGGCGACCGCGGACCAACTGGCGGAACGCACCGCCACCCACCCGCGGTACGCGCGGGAATGGCTCGAACAGCAGGCCGTGTCGGGACTTCTCACGGTCGACGATTCGGAGCCACGGACGTTCACGCTTCCGGCCGGCGCCGCCGAAGTACTCACCGACGAGCAGAGTCTCAACTATCTTGCACCGCTGGCGCGGATCTTCGTCGCCGCGACCACGCAGATGCCCGCGTTGCTGGAGGCGTACCGCACGGGCGGCGGTGTGGGTTGGGCGCAGTACGGCACGGATGCCCGTGAGTCGCAGGCCGACATGAATCGGCCGTGGTACGAGCAGGTTCTTCCCGGTGCACTGGCATCGGTTCCCGAGGTGGATGCATTGCTCCGGACGCCCGGTGCCACCATCGCCGACGTCGGATGCGGCGGCGCCTGGTCCACGATCGCACTCGCGCGTGCCTACCCGGATGCCCGGCTCCACGGCTACGACATCGACACCGCGACCGTTGAACTCGCGAGGTCCAATGTGCGCGAGCGGCCGGACGTCGCCGATCGGATCACGATCACCGAATCGGATGCGGCCGGGATCCCCGAGAGCAGCTACACCGCCGCGTTCGCGTTCGAGTGCATCCACGACATGCCCGCGCCCGTCGACGTGCTGTCCGCGGTCCGCAAGGCACTGATTCCCGGTGGGGCGATGATCGTGATGGACGAGGCGGTGGACGACGAGTTCTCCGCCCCGGGAAGCGACATCGAGCGTCTGATGTACGGATTCAGCCTCACCGTGTGTCTTCCCGACGGCATGAACCACACACCCAGCGCGGGCACCGGAACGGTCATGCGCCCGAGCACATTGCGCGGCTACGCCGAGGCGGCCGGTTTCGGCACCATGGACGTCCTGCCGATCGAGGATTTCGCGTTCTTCCGGTTCTACCGGCTCACGGTGTAATCCCTGCACCGACACCCCGATACGCACGTATTTTGCGGAAAGGCCGAAAACTGGGGCATCCGAAGGGGGAAGATGTCTGCAGTAGGCAGGTTACGGACGCTTTCGCCGGTCGGGGCAACTGTGAAGCGCCAGGTCGAACCAGATTTGTCGTTTGTCATCCGCTACTACGCATGGGAAACACCATGAAACTGCATAGAGTGACAGCACCGGCAGCGCTGCTGATCGCCACCCTGTGTGTCGGAATGGGTACCGCGTATGCCGCCCCCACTCCCGCCGACCAGGCCGTCATCTCGCACACCAGCCTGAGCGCCGACGGCCGATCGGTCGGCACGGCACTCGACGCCGGGCACTTCACCCTGTCGCGGACGGCCGCCGCCGTCGACATCGTCAACGATTCGGGCACCCCGGTGGGCACGATCCCCCTGCGCTATTCGATCGCCGGTGTGCAGTTCGCGATCGATCCGGTCATCACCGACGCCGGCCGGTTCCTGAACCTGACACCCACGACGACCCCCGTCGCGGGAACCCTCGCCCTCACCCCGGTCGACAGGGATTCGGCGTACAACAACATGGTCGAGCAACTGCAGATCGGCTGGGACAACGGCGGCGGGACCGCGACCGCGATCGGCGCAGGCATCGGATTCGTCGTCGGGTGCGTCTTCCTCATCCTCGGCGGGTGCCTCCCCGGTGCCGCGGTGGGCGCAGCGATCGGCGCCGTCACGGGCATCAGCAACGCGAACCCCGCTGCGCCACCAGCGGTTTACGAATTCCTCGGAACCCCGTAGCGGGGCTTTCCGTCCGACTCCGAAGACGATTTCGGGAGGGCTATGGGTTAGTTCGCACACGGGGAGCATCACCGCGCACCCACATATGCATGTAGCCGTTCCGGTTTTCCAGCGAATATGGTCCACGCACAACGATGTTCGGTGCACTCAGGTGGGGACCGTGTTCGTCCTACGACATGGTGGGAATTTCCATGAAACTCTTGAAAACTCTGGCATTGTCCATATTCGTCATCTCCGCGATGGCCGTCGGGGCGGGCACTGCGTATGCCGATCCCGCACCTCAGGGAATCGACTGGTCGCAGCCGCTGATGACCCCGGCAGCCGACGGCGGCAGCAGCCAGGTGGCCGAACAGTTCTTCCCGGAGAACGAAGGGAAGCAGGACGCCTTCGACAAGATGACCAACGAGATCAATACCGGCTGGAACAACGCGGGCCTGCAGGGCATGGCGATCGGTTCCAACGTGGGCATGGCCATCGGGTGCGTGTCGATCTTCCCCAACTTCATTGCCGGCTGCATCGTCGGCGCAGTGGTCGGCACCATCGCCGGCGCCGTCATCGGCATCGGTGTGGGTAATCCCAACGCACAGCCGGCCGTAGAGCAGTTCTTCGCCACACCCTGAGCGAAGAGCGAGCTGCAGCCCCGGCCTCACTCGGGCCGGGGCTGCGGCGCGTCGTCAGCCGACGACGCCCTGGTCGCGCATCGTCGCGATATCTTGCGCCGACCAGCCCAGTTCACCGAGGATCCGATCGGTGTGCGCGCCGAGCGCGGGCACGTCGCCCATCCGCATCTCCACGTCGGAGAACGTCATCGGGGGCAGCATCGCCCTGATCGGCCCGGCCTCGGTGCCGATGTCACGCCAGCGGTCGCGCTGATCCAGCTGCGGATGCTCGATCAGCCCGCCCATGTCGTTGAGCTCCGCCGCCGGGATCCCGGAGTCCGCGAGCGCCTGGTCGAGAGCCGCGCTCGTGAAGCGTTGAGTCTCCTCGGCGACGAGGGCGTCCACCTCGGCGCGGTGCTGCACGCGCAGCATGTTGGTCGCGAACCGGGGATGGTCGGCGAGTTCGGGGCGTTTGAACACGTCGGTCACCAGTTGCCGCCACCCGCGGTCGTTCTGGACACCGATGAGGATCTGCCCGTCGAGGGTGGGGTACGAGTCGTACGGGACGATCGCCGCATGTCCGAGCCCGACGCGCGGGATCTGCTTGTCGGCGTACATCTTCATGTACATCGGGTGGCCCAGCCACTCGGCGGTCGCGTCGAACATCGACACGTCGATCCGCGCCCCCACCCCGGTTCGTGACCGCCGGAACAGGGCTCCGAGGACTGACGACATCGCGTACATTCCCGCCGCGATGTCGGAGACCGGAACACCCGTCTTGGTTGCGGTGTCGGGGGTGCCGGTCACCGAGATCATCCCCGTTTCGGCCTGGACCAGCATGTCGTACGCCTTGCGTTCGCGCCGCGGCCCCGCCGATCCGTAGCCCGACATGTTCACGACGATCAGTTCCTCGTGGTCGGCGCGCAACTCGTCGGCGCCGAACCCCAGACGGTCGGCGGCGTCGGGGGCGAGATTCTGGACGAAGACGTCGGCCTTCGCGATCAGCTTCGCGACGGTGTCCCGACCCACCTCGGACTTCAGGTCGACGCCGAGCGACTCCTTCGACCGATTCAGCCACACGAAGTGCGAGGCCTGCCCGAACACCGCGTCGTCGTAGTTGCGGGCGAAGTCTCCCTCACCGACGCGCTCGATCTTGATGACCCGCGCACCCATGTCCGCGAGATGGCGGGTGGCGAGCGGAGCGGCCACGGCCTGCTCGAGTGCCACGACGGTGATGCCGTCGAGCGGCAGCAGTCCGGGGTCGTTCTCCATGTCGGGATTCACCTTTCCTCTTCGGCACCCGGGTGATTGTGATAGTGCGTGGCCCCGATCGTGTGCAGCAGTTCGTGCACGGTGTCGTCGGTGAGCCGGTACCGCATCGATCGACCGTCCCGCGTCGCCGACACCCACCCCTGGTTGCGGAGCAGTCGCAGCGCGTGCGAGACGGCGGTCCCGGTCATGTCGAGTGCCGCGGCCAGGTCGCCGACGCAGATGTCGGGGGCGTGGTGTAGGCACAGCAGCAGTCGGAGGCGGTTGCCGTCGGACAGCAGTTCGAACCGGTTGGCCCAGCCGTCGATGTCGGGGGTGTGCAGTGCCGCCGCAGCACGCTGAACATCCTCGGGGTTCAGGGCGGGGGTGGCGGCCATCACGCCAGTCTACAAACGCCGCGAGGCCGCTCGGCCGGGCATCCATAGGCGATTCCTCACTGTCCGTTCGGCTCTGTGACTTTGTTTCCGCACTCACGCGGGTGGTCGACTGGCAGCACGCGTCACCCGGTTCCCCGGCGGCGTCGACAAGTCATCGAGGAGCGTGATGTGAGCGGTCTGCATCTACCCCAGCGCGTGCGGCACCATGCCGCAGAGCGGCCCGGAGCACCGGCCGTGACGTGTGGTGACACCACGCTGACGTACGCGGAGCTCGACTGGCGGACCAATCGGATCGCAACCGCGCTGTCGGCGTTGACATCCGGGGGCGGCCGGGTCGGGGCACTGCTCCGGATGCGCACCGAGGGGGTCGAGACGTTCGTGGCCGCCGCCAAGTCGGGGCTGGTGTTCGTCCCGCTCAACTGGCGACTCCCGCCCGCCGAGGCCGCCGCGATCGCGGTCGATGCCCAGCTCCAGGTGCTGATCGTCGAATCCGAATTCGCCGCCGCCGCGGACGCCGTCCGCGACGCGCTCCCGAGTGTGGTCGTGGTGGTCGTCGACGCCGCCGACGGCGACGTTCTTCCGCCCGGCACCTGGACGTGGGACCGGCTGGTCACGTCCGGCACCGCCACCGATCCGGGTCTCGGGGACGACCCCGACGCCGAGGTGCTGCAGCTCTACACATCGGGCACCACGGGCTTCCCGAAGGGCGTCGTCGCGACGCATCGCAACCTGCACAACGAGCCGCAGGGCCTGCTGATCTACCGCTGGAAGCCCGGCTCCGTGGCACTCGACGCCATGCCGCTGTTCCACATCGCGGGTGCCGGCTGGATGAGCACGTGCCTGTCGGCCGGCGTCCACGTGGTGCTGCTCGGCGCGTTCGACGCCCGGCAGGTCGCCGAACTCGTCGAACGGCACCGGATCACCCACGCCTTCCTGGTTCCGTCGACCATTCAGATGCTCCTCGACGTGCCCGACCTCGACCGCTACGACGTGTCGAGCCTCGAACTGGTCGCCTACGGTTCGGCGCCGATCACCACCACTCTGCTCCGGCGCGCGATCGATCGGCTCGGCTGTGGATTCGTGCAGCGCTACGGAATGACCGAGACGACGGGCTCGGTCACCGCCCTCGCCGTCGAGGACCACGACCCGTCCGGGCACCGCGCGCACCTGCTGCGTTCCGCCGGCAAACCCATGCCCGGTGTCGAGGTCGAGATCCGGGACGTGGTCACCGGCGACCGGCTTCCGGTGGGCGAATCCGGGGAGATCGTGTGCCGCTCACGCAACAACGTCACGGGCTACTGGCGGCGGCCCGACGAGACCGCGCAACTGCTCACCCACGACGGTTTTCTGCGCACCGGCGACGCCGGGCACATCGACGAGGAGGGCTACCTGTTCGTCACCGACCGGGTGAAGGACATGATCATCACGGGAGGCGAGAACGTGTACCCGATCGAGGTCGAATCGGTGCTCGCCGAGCATCCGGCGGTCGCCGAGGTGGCAGTGGTCGGCGTGCCGCACCGGACGTGGGGTGAGTCCGTGACGGCGGTCGTCCGGCTCGTCGATCCGGCGAACCAACCTGACGAGCAGGACCTGATCGCGTTCACCGCCGCCCGGCTCGCGTCGTACAAGAAGCCGCGGGAGATCGTCTACGTCGCCGAACTTCCGCGCGGAGCGAGCGGCAAGATCCTCAAACGCACCCTGCGCGAAGGGCTCCGCGCGACGGAGGTGCCGTCGTGATCGTCACCGAAGACGTCGGTACCGTCCAGCGCGAGGCCTGGGCCCGCGGCGTCCTGCCACCGGTCGAACAGGTACGACCCGGATTGTGGTCGATCCCGGTGCCGATGCCGCGAAACCCGTTGCGCTACGTCCTGATCTACGCGCTCGCGCTGCCCGACGGCCTCGCCCTGATCGACGTCGGCTGGGATTCCGAAGAATCCTGGCGGGCCCTCGTCGACGGCATCGCCGAGACCGGGCACCACGTCACCGACGTCCGGTACGCCGCCGTCACCCACCTGCATCCCGACCACTTCGGTCTCGCGCCGCGGCTGCGGGAGGTCAGTGGGGCCGCGCTCGCGATGCACGGCGCGGATGCCGCACTCCTCGGCCACCATTCGCCGGAGGACGCCACCGCCGACGAACAGCTGTGGAACACCCAGCTCGCCCAACTCGGGGCCCCCACCGACATCCTCGCGGCCGCCCGCGTCGACCTCGTTCGCCTGGGAGCGGGCGAATCCATGGACGTCGTGCTCGATGACGGCACTCCCCTGGACCTTCCGGGCTGGGATCTGCGGGCGGTCTGGACCCCGGGGCACACTCCCGGTCATCTGACCTTCGTCGACGACACCCACGGGCTGATGTTCAGCGGCGACCACATGCTGCCCCGCATCAGTCCCAACATCTCCACGGTCCCCGGCGAGCTGGAGAACCCGCTGCACCGCTACCTGCTGTCGCTGCACGCCACCACCTCCATGCCCGACGGCGAGGTGCTGCCGGCCCACGAGTACCGCTTCCGGGGCATCGCCGACCGCGCCCGGCAGCTGATGGGTCATCACGAGGAACGCCTCGCGGAGATCGTCGACGCCCTGGGGGTGCGCCCCGAATCGACGGCGTGGGAGATCTCGCAGCACATCTCGTGGTCGCGGCCGTTCGAATCCATGTCCGACCGCCTGCTCCGCCTCGCGGTCCGCGAAACCCATGCCCACCTGCTCGTTCTGGCCGACCGCGGGAGCATCCGCTCACTCGGCGGGCACCCCGAACGCTGGACCCCGACACCGTAAGGAAGACACCCCATGAGCGTGGTTCTCACCGAATTCTCCGACGGCGTCGCCGTCATCACCCTGAACCGGCCGGAGGCGAAGAACGCCGTCGACCTCGAGGTCGCCAAGGCACTCGCCGCCGCGATCGACGAGTTCGAGGTGCGGCCCGACCTGACGATCGCGATCCTCACCGGCGCCGGGGGAACGTTCTGCGCGGGCATGGATCTGAAGGCGTTCACCCGCGGGGAGCGGCCGTCGCTGCCCGGACGCGGCTTCGGCGGCATCACGGAGGCCCCGCCGACGAAGCCGCTGATCGCCGCGGTCGAGGGCTGGGCGCTGGCCGGCGGCTGCGAATTGGCACTGTCGGCCGATCTGATCGTCGCCGCCCGCGACGCCAAGTTCGGCATCCCCGAGGTCAAGCGGGGGCTCGCCGCCGCCGGCGGCGGCCTGCTGCGACTGCCGAAGGTGCTGCCGTACCCGATCGCGATGGAGATGGCGATCACCGGCGACCCCCTCACCGCCGAGGTGGCGCACGCGCACGGACTCGTCAACCGGCTCACCGAGCCCGGACAGGCCCTCGACACCGCACGCGAACTGGCGGCACGGGTCGCCGCCAACGGTCCCCTCGCCGTGCGCGCCACCAAGCAGGTCGTCGCGATGTCCGCCAACTACACCGACCCCGACGCGTTCATCGGGCAACGCCGCTTCCTCGATCCGGTGTTCGCTTCCGAGGACGCGCAGGAGGGTGCACGCGCCTTCGCGGAGAAGCGCCCGCCGGTGTGGCGTGGCCGCTAGCCGCATGATCGGCACAGCCCGCATCACGGCTTCCGTACGATGACCGCGTGGACCTGCATCTCGTCACCTACTTCGTCGCGGTAGTCGATCACGGCGGGATCACCAGGGCCGCGCAGTCCCTCTACATCTCGCAACCGTCGCTCTCGCAGGCAATCCGCACACTCGAACGCCGCCTCGGTGTCACCCTGTTCGACCGCACCGGGCGGCGTCTCGAGCTGACCGAGGACGGCCGCACCCTCGACGTCGCCGCCCGCCGCATCCTCGCCGACGTCGAACGGGCCAAGGCGAAGGTCGCCGCCGTGCGCGAACTCGTGTCCGGCCGCGTCGACGTCGTCACCTACGCGGCGTTCTCGATCGATCCGATCGTCGATTTGGTGCGCCGGTTCCGGGAGCAGTACCCCCGCGTGACGGTCCGCATCATCGACGCCGACGGCCCCACCGGCGTCCTCGGCGCCCTGCGCCGCGGCGAGGCCGAACTCGGGGTGATCGACCTGTCCGTCGACCACAGCGCACTGCGCTCGGTCCCCATCGGCGACCAGGAGCTGGTACTCGCCCTGCCCGGCGCCCTCGCCGAGACGCTTCCCGATCCGGTGCCCCGCTCGGCCGTCCGCGACATTCCGCTCGTTCAGGATCTCGGGGACAAGAGCGACGCGGCGCTGATCACCGAGCTCGTCGGCGAGCCCGCGAACGTCGTCATCGACTGCACGCACCCGGGCGCCACGTGGGAGCTGGTGATGCGCGGCGCGGGGGCCACCGTCCTCCCCCGCCTCGTCGCCGAGGAACAGTTGCGCGGGGTCTCGATCCGGTCGATGACGCCGAAGCTGACCCGTCCCGTCGGTCTCGTGCAGCGGTCCGGGCCGGGATCACCGGCGGCCTCGGCGTTCGTCGCGATCGCGCAGGCCACCCGAACACCGGCACCCGAGTGAGGAACTGAGCACATGGAGTTGCGTCAGGTCGAGTACTTTCTCGCCGTCGTGGAACACGAAGGCATCAACGGGGCCGCCGCGTCGCTCGGTGTCGCACAGCCCACCATCTCGCAGGCATTGCGCGGGCTCGAGCGGGAACTGGGTGTGCAGCTGTTCCACCGCATCGGCCGGGGCATGGTGCTCAGCGCCGCAGGGCGCAGCATGGTCGGGCCGAGCAGGCAGATCCTGCGCGACGTCACCGCCGTCGAAGACCTCCTCGCCACCTCCGACGGGGCACTCGCCGGCCGACTGGACATCATGGCGTTTCCGGCGTTGGCGATCGGACCCCTCGTCGACCTCGTCACCGAATTCCGGCGAACCCACCCGAATGTGATGGTCCGGTTGGGTGAATTGAAAGACGAGGCACAGGCCGGGTCGCTGATCGAGGATGGCCACTGCGAATTCGTGGTGGCCCACCTACCGCTGGACGACGCCCGCCTGGACGTCGTCGAACTCGGCGAACAGGAGTACTGGCTCGTGTACCCACCGGGCACCGGCCTGCCGGACGGTCCCGTTCCGCTCGCCGCGCTTCCCGACATCCCGATGGTCTTCGTCCCCCGCGGCCACTCCGTCGCCAACGAGATCGAGGAATCGATCCGTCGCGCCGGCGCACGCCCCACTCTCGCGGCGCTGTCCGATCACCGCGAGGCGCGACTTCCCCTGGTGCTCGCGGGAATAGGCGGGACCCTGCTGGAACGGTCGATCGCGGAGGCGGCCCAGGACCGCGCGGTGGTCCGCCGCGCGGAGCCGACGATTGCCCGCACCTTCGGGATCGCATTCGATCCCGACATGCTCTCCCCGGTCGGGCACGCGTTCGTCGAACTCGTGCGGGCGGAAGGTTACAGCGCGAGCAGGTAGCTCTTGGCCGCGGCGTACTCGGAGACGAGCCGGTCGACGAGTTCCGCCGTCGGTTGCACCGAGCGCACGGTGCCGATCCCCTGTCCGGACCCCCAGATATCGCGCCATGCCTTCGTTTTGGCGGTTCCACCGCTGAAGCTCATGGCGGACGGGTCGGAGTGGGCGAGGTTGTTCGGGTCGAGTCCGGCGGCCTCGATGCTGCCGCGCAGGTAGTTGCCGTGCACCCCGGTGAACAGGTTGGAGTAGACGATGTCGGACGCGGTGGAGTCGACGATCATCTGCTTGTAGCCCTGGTCTGCGTTGGCCTCTTCGGTGGCGATGAACGCGGAGCCGATTTAGGCGAGGTCGGCGCCGGCCGCCTGCGCGGCGAGGACCGAGCGGCCGTGGGCGATGGAGCCCGACAGCAGGACCGGCCCGTCGAACCATTCGCGGATCTCCTGGATCAACGCGAACGGCGACAGGGTGCCCGCGTGTCCGCCCGCGCCGGCCGCGACGGCGATGAGGCCGTCGGCGCCCTTCTCCACGGCCTTCTTCGCGAACGTGTTGTTGATGACGTCATGGAGGACGATGCCGCCGTAGCTGTGGATGGCGTCGTTGACGTCGGCGCGGGCGCCGAGGGACGTGATGACGATCGGGACCTCGAACTCGACGATGGTCGCGAGGTCCTCGTCGAGGCGGTCGTTGCTCTTGTGGACGATCAGGTTGACCGCGTACGGCGCGGACGGTGTCTCCGGGTTGTTGGCGTCGTGCTTGGCGAGGGTCTCGGTGATGCGGGTGAGCCATTCACGCAGGACGGGCTGTGGGCGGGCGTTGAGCGAGGGGAAGGAGCCGACGATGCCCGACGTGCACTGGGCGATCACCAACTCGGGACCCGAGACGATGAACATCGGGGAGGCCACAGCCGGCAGGCGCAGGCGATCGGACAGCACGGAGGGTAGAGACATCGGTTCTCCTGATGAGGGGGAGTCTTCTGGTGCAAGCACTTCCAGGTCCGACCAGTTCAGCACGCGGTCCGGGCGTGGACAAAGACACATCGCTGATGGTCCGGTTAATCGGAACCTATGGCGCTCGGCGGTAACCATAGGTTTCACCTCATCCGGTGTATCCCAGAACGACATTGCGGCGGAACGTCCCCGGTGATCGACTGGCTGGGCGGCACGGCGTCGACCACTCCGGCGTACGCCGAGAACCGCGCCGACGTCTGGAGCCGCGTATGAGCATCGAAACCGTCACCTCGACCACAGGCACCGAATCCGCCGAACGCGACGTTCTGATCAGCCGGGACGGCGCGGTCGCGACGATCACCCTGAACCGGCCCACACGGCGCAACGCCATGACCCTCGACTCGTGGATCGCGTTGCGTGAGGCACTCGGCGAACTCGCCCTCGACGACGCCACCCGCGTCGTGGTCCTCACCGGCGCGGGCGACGACTTCTGCACCGGCGCAGACCTCGACAAGCGCACCCCCATGCACCCGCTGAACCGCATGCGCCAGATCAACGCGACGGCGCTGGCGGTCGCCGAGTTCCCCAAGCCGCTGATCGCGAAGGTTCGCGGCTACGCCGTGGGAGCCGGCTGGAACCTGGCGCTGCTGTGCGACCTGCTCATCGCCTCGCGCGACGCGCAGTTCAGCCAGATCTTCGCCAAGCGCGGCCTGTCGGTGGATTTCGGCGGCTCGTGGCTCCTGCCGCGCATGGTGGGACTGCACCGCGCGAAACGTCTGGTCATGCTCGCCGAGATGATCGACGCCGAGCAGGCGGATGCGCTGGGACTGGTCAGCGAGCTCGTCGAGCCGGACGAATTGGATGCCACGGTCGCCCGGTTCGCGACCAGTCTTGCCGCGGCGCCGACGGTGGCCGTCATGCAGTCGACGCGCCTGATCGAGGACGGCACGACGTCGTCGTTGCGGGAGGCACTCGAGAACGAGGCGCGTTCGCAAGCGGTCAACTTTGCAACCGACGCTCCGGCCGCACTACGCGCATTCATCGAGAAGCGTCCCCCTGCGTTCAGCGGGGAGTGGCAGGTGCAGCAACCGTGATGGTCGGGCCGTCGATCGCACAGAAGCTGTGGCACAGCCGAGTGACGATCCGCGGCCCGCGTTCGGGATCGAACCACCGATCTATGTGCGCCCAGTGATAGGGGTGTGTCATATACGGCCCGAGCAGCCCGTCCAGGTTCGCGTACTCCTGCTCCCAGACGTGGGTCCACCGCGCGGAACCGGCCGATTCGTGCACCCGGCTCAGCTGCGAGGTCCCGATCGTGCGGATGTGGGTCGGCATCGCCCGCGTCTCGGATTCGAAGCGCTCCACCACCGCCGGGTCGACCGAATCGTCCACTGAGACAAACAGCGTCCGGTAGACGGTCGGTTCGAGAGGACCCAGGGCGGGAGTGGGCACGCCCGTGTAGCCGACGCTGTCGATGTGCCCGATCTCGGGGATGCGTAGCTGTGCCGTGATGTCTGATTCGACAGCGCGCCAGTGGGATTCGTCGTCGAAGTGGAGGTGCGCGATCACGTCGCCCCCGTTGATTCCGCCGGGCAGGGTCGGAGTCACGAGAACGCGCCGGGCCGTGGGCGCAGCGACCTCGCGCAGCCGGCCGGCCAACGCCGCACCGGTGGAGGCATCCGCGTCGGCGACGAGGTGAACGAGCTTGGTCACCTTAAACATCGGTCATCGCCTCCACATCCGCGGGCGAGCAGGAGACGGTGCGTCGGCGGGTGGTGAGGAACTCGTCGGCGTCGGCCCACCAGTTGAGCACCTCCGCATCGTGGCGTGCGAGAAGACTCTGCCGCCACCACGCGCGAGCGCCCCGCAGAGTCCAGCTGACGGTCAGGGTGTTCGACTGGTCCTCCAGCCATACCGGCGGGGAGACGAGCACGCGATCGAGCGTCAGGCCACGCGCAATCGCGCCGGGCACATAGCGCTCCAGGTAGTCGGCGAGAAACGCGCGAGCCTGCCCGGGCTCGGCCACCATCTCGTCGACGATGTACACGATCGACTCGGCCGATGCCATCGGCGCTCCCTTCTTCCCCCCACCAGGACGGTAGGGGGAAGTAGGAAGCGCTCCACAGAGTTGCTTCCACCCAGCGGGAGAAAAACGCTAGGTCGTCGCGGTGGCGAGTTGCTCGCGCAGCTTCGTCTTGAGGATCTTCCCGGCCGCCGACGTCGGCAGCTGCTCGACCACCACGACGTCGCGTACCTTCTTGTACGGCAGCACCCGCTCGGCGACGAACGAGGACACCGCATCCGGATCGATCGTCACGTCCGGCATCGGCACCACGAACGCCACCGGCTCCTGCCCGACGCTGCCGGCCTCCCTGCCGACGACGGCAGCCGAGGACACGTCCGGATGCGAGACCAGAATCTCCTCGAGCTCACGCGGATACACGTTGTAGCCCTTGTAGATCAGCATGTCCTTGGTGCGGTCGCAGATGAACAGGTACCCGTCCTCGTCCAGGTAGGCGATGTCACCGGTGTCGAGCCAGCCGTCGACGTACTGCTGCGCCGTGATCTCCGGATGGTTCAGGTAGCCGTCCGTGACCTGCGGGCCGCGGACCCACAACTTGCCGCGGGTGCCGGCCTCCAGCACGGCGCCGGAGTCGTCCTGGGCACGGATCTGCACCTCCGTGTCGAACACCGGCAGCCCCACGCTGCCGAGCTTGTACGCGACAGAGCCGGTCAACGGTGCGGAGGCGACCAGGCAGGTGCCCTCCGTCAGCCCGTACCCCTCGACCACGCTCGCCGACGGGAACGCCCGGACCAGCGCCTCGAGCGTCACATGATCGATCGGCGCCGCACCCGACGACACGACCCGCACCGAGTCGGTGTCTCGAACGACGGCGTCGGGGTGGGTGGCGACGGCATGCCACATTGCCGGACTGCCGGTGATGTACGTGGCGCGGTGCGTCTCGATCAACTCCAGCATGCGGCCCGGCTCGAACCGCCCGGCGAACACCTGGGTCGCCCCGCACAGCAGGAGGAACGACATGTTGATCAGCGCGTGCGCGTGGAACAGCGGCGACACGACGACGGTCGCTCCGGCGCCGGGCACCACACCGCGTTCCCCGAGACTCTCGACGGGGCGCAGTTCGATCCCGCCGTCGGCGGTGGCGCGCACCTCGTGACCCGCGCGCCA
Source organism: Rhodococcus sp. IEGM 1305 (assembly GCF_030058635.1). Taxonomy (NCBI): domain Bacteria; kingdom Bacillati; phylum Actinomycetota; class Actinomycetes; order Mycobacteriales; family Nocardiaceae; genus Rhodococcus; species Rhodococcus sp. IEGM 1305. The sequence goes on along the minus strand of NZ_JASHKX010000014.1, from coordinate 52,698 downwards.
GGCGATCATCTGGGTCACGTTGGCGAGGACGTTGCGGTGCAGTACCCGCACACCTTTGGACAACCCGGTGGTGCCGCCCGTGTAGGCGAGGTGGGCGACGTCGTCCCCGGACACCTTCGGGGTGAACGGTGCGGTGGCGTATCCGCGGACGAACTCCTCGAACCCGAACTGACCGCGACCGACGCCCGCGGGGAGTCCGGCCACCACGATGGTGCGGACGGTGGTGCCGCTCGCCGCCTCGGTGAGAGTGTCCAGTTGTCCGGGCTGGGTGACGGCGGCGACCGCCGCCGTGTCGACGATCTGCGAGCGCAGGCCGGGGCCGGGTTGCAGCGGGTTGACCAGGGTGACGGTCGCGCCGGCCCGCAGTGCGCCGTAGTAGGCCACGACGAATTCGATGCAGTTGCCGAGGTGCAGGAGCACCACGTCACGCTCGGTCACCCCCGCGTCCCGCAGGGCGGCGGCGAACGCGCCCGACCGCTGGTCGAGCTCGCGGTAGGTGCACACCGTGTCGCCGTCGACCACTGCGGCCTTGTCTCCGTACAGGTCCGCCATGCCGGACGGAAACGCCGCCAACGTCAGGTCGGGGTAATGCAGTACCGGTGCAGCAGAATTCACGTTCGGTCCCTTACTCGTCAGCGAGGTGCCATGCGGATGGCACCGTCCAGGCGGATGGTCTCGCCGTTGAGGTAGCCGTTCTCGAGGATCTGGCAGGCGAGCTGCCCGAACTCGCTGGGCTTGCCCAGACGCGACGGGCCCGGCACGGACTTCTCCAGCGACGCGCGCACGTCGTCGCGCAGCCGGGCGAGGAGCGGGGTGTCCATGATTCCCGGCGCGATGGTGCACACCCGGATGTTGCGGCTGGCGAGGTCACGGGCCGCGGTGACCGTCATGCCCACGATGCCAGCCTTCGATGCGGTGTAGTTGATCTGGCCGATCTGACCCTCGAAGGCGGCGACGGACGCCGTCAGCACGACCGCGCCGCGCTCGCCGTCGATCTCCTCCTGCCGCGCGATCCGTTCCGCGCCGAGGCGCAGGGCGTTGAACGAACCGACGAGGTTGAGCCGGATCACGAACTCGAAGTCCTCGACGGAGCCTGCCTTGCCGTCGGAGTCGAGGATGCGCATCCGGCGTCCCGCCCCGGCGCAGTGCACGATGCCGCGCAGGCCACCACGGTCGTCGGCGACGTCGAGTGCGGCCGCGAACTGCTCGGAATCGGTGACGTCGGCGGGAGCGAACTGGGCGGCGCTGCCCAGTTCCTTCGCCGCCGCCTCCCCGTCGGAGTTCGGGAGGTCGATGAGCGTGACCTGAGCGCCTGCGTCGACGAGGCGGCGTGCCGTCGCGAGTCCGAGACCGGACGCGCCGCCGGTGACCGCGGTCGAGATTCCCTTGAGTTCCATCGTGCGGGTGTTCCCTTCGAAAAGTGTTGTCGGATCAGAGAAGTTCGAGGATGGTGGCGTTGGCGAGGCCGCCCGCCTCACACATGGTCTGCAGTCCGTACCGGATGCCGTTGTCCCGCATGTGGTGGACGAGTCGGGTCATGAGGATCGCGCCGGAACCGCCGAGCGGGTGACCGACGGCGATGGCGCCACCGAGCGGGTTCAGCCGGTCCGTCGCGGCGCCGGTCTCCGCCTGCCACGCCAGCGGGACGGGAGCGAAGGCCTCGTTCACCTCGAATGCGCCGATGTCGTCGATCTTCAGTCCGGACCGGGACAGTGCCTTCTCCGTCGCGGCGATGGGTCCGGTCAGCATGATCACCGGGTCGTCGCCGGCAACGGCACAGGTGTGGATGCGGGCCATCGGGGTCAGACCGAGTTGCGCGGCCTTCTCGCTCGTCGTGACGAGCAGCGCACCGGCGCCGTCGGAGATCTGCGAGGAGTTGCCGGCGTGGATCACGCCGTCCTCCTTGAACACGGTCTTCAGCTTGCCGAGAGACTCTAGCGTGCCGCCGCGGCGGATCCCCTCGTCCCCGGCGAGGACGTCGGAGAGCGGTGCGAGTTGCCCGTCGAATGCGCCCCGGTCCGCGGCGTGCGCGGCGAGTTCGTGGGATCGCAGCGCGTATTCGTCGAGCACCTGACGGGAGAGCCCCCACTTCGCGGCCATCATCTCGGCGCCGGTGCCCTGGCTGAACCCGTCGACGCCGTACCGGTCGAGGACGGCCGCCGGGAAGTGCTCGCCGTTCTTGCTGGCGCTGCCCATGGGAACCCGGCTCATGGACTCCACACCACCGGCGACGACGACGTCCTCGTGGCCGGCGATCACGGCGGCGGCGGCGAAGCTCACGGCCTGCTGGCTCGATCCGCACGCCCGGGTGAGCGTGGTGCCCGGGACCGTCTCCGGCCAGCCGGCGGCGAGGACGGCGGTGCGGGCGACGTTGCCTGCCTGCTCCCCCACCTGGCTGACACAGCCCCAGACGACGTCGCCGATCTCCTCCGGGGAGAGATTGGTGCGCGCCACGAGGGCCTCGAGGACGTGCGCCGACAGATTTGCGGGGTGGATTCCGGACAGGGAACCGCCACGCCGCCCGATGGGCGTGCGGACGGCGTCGACGATCACTGCATCGCGCATGGTGTGTTCCTTCGATCTGAGGGGGTCACTCGAATCAATCACGGGCGATGTCGTCGGCACAACGACTTTCGGCCGATCAGAGGGTTAGTTCGTGCCTATGTCCGCAGCGTCACCCCGGACGAGTGTCTTGTCGCGCTCGGGGTTCGCGAAGACCAGGGCGCCGACGGCGCAGACGGCGGCGACGAGTCCGAGCGACTGGAACGCGGTGGCGTAGCCCTCGGCGGGCGAGGCAGCCGCGTCGACGATCAGACCCGTCGCGTAGGGGGCGACGAGGCCGCCGATCGCCATGACGGCGAGGAAGACGCCCAGGGTGCCCGCGGTCTGACGGGGCGGGCAGATCTCCGAGATCGCCGCGTTGAGCAGCGGGAACACCGACGCGGCGAAGCCGTAGCCGACGGAGACGACGAGGACGGCGATGGCGGGTGCGGTGATGGACGGGAGTGCCAGCAGGATCGCTCCGCAGATCAGCACCCCGACTGCGGGGACGATGACGCGGACGACGCGGGACGTCGAGCCGCGTGCGAGCAGACGGTCGCCGATCACGGACGAGAGCAGCATCAGGATGAGCCCGGCGATGCTCGGGAACGCGAACATCGAGCCGGCCTGGAGGCGGCTGTATCCGAGGCCCACCTCGAAGTACGAGGGCAGCCACGTCAGAACCACGGCGACCAGCGCGTACACGCTCATGACGAGAAGCGCGCCGCTGATGAACGTCCGGGTCCGGAAGATGCGACCCCACGGCACCGCCGGTTCGCCCGCGTCACCGGCGGCCGCGGAATCGGCGCCCTTGCCGCTGCGAATGTACGGGCCCTCGCTCCAGACGGTCAGCCACACGACGCACCACAGGACCCCGATGACCGCCAGCGCGACCAGCGCGTAGCGCCACCCGAACGTGACGGTCACGAATGCGAGAGCAGGCGCGACGGCGATCTTGGCGATGGACGCGGCACCGGCGAGCAGAGCGCTCGGCAGTCCGCGCTTGGCGGGTGCATGCCACGAGTACGCCGCAGTGTGGAGCAGCGCGGAACTCGGCCCCTCCGCGAGCCCGAGCAGCAGGCGGCTGACCAGCAGCACCGCGAAAGACGCGACGACCACGAGCGGGAGTATCGCGACGGACCAGGCGATCGCGAGCAGCAGCAGCGCCCACCGCAGCGACATCCAGCGATTCAGCGCGCCGGCGAAGAACCCGCCGACGGTGAAGGTCAGGAAGAAGAGGCTTCCCACCAGCCCGATCTGCGAGGCACTCAGTCCCAGCTCGTGGGCGAGCGGTTGGGCGATGATGCCGAGGACGGCCTTGTCGGCGTAGTTGACGACGTAGAGCAGCACGAGGAGCCCGGTCAGGCCCCAAGCGCGGCTGCGGGACTCGGAACCGATGGCGACGGTCCGGTCGAGGATGGCAGTGGAGCGGGTCACGTGGTGATCCCTTCGGAAGCGGGGTGGCGTGGGTCACAGTGTCACGGTTCATTCAACGTACCGGGGTGCCCGTGATCAATACGCACTCGGCGAAGGCACCGGCTACGTCTGCCTATGTGTCGGCAGAGTCGAGGAGCCACGCGTGCATTGGACTGCGCTATCCGACCGATAGCCGAACGCCCCTAGCCGGACCCCCGCGGATCGGGCATTCTCATCCCATGAGCCGCCTCGCCCAGACTTTCGATCCGACGAACACTCCGAGGTACGGAAGATAATCATCGGCAAGGTCGTACTACGCAGTTACGCACTGTAATTCGAAGGAGAAAGCCCGTGCAGCGTACGGTGTTCAACGAAGATCACGACGCGTTCCGGAAGACGATCCGCGACTTCATCGCCAAGGAAGTCGCCCCCGTCCACCACGAGTGGGAGGGCGAAGGGCATCCCCCGCGCGACTTCTACCGTCGTCTCGGGGAGCTCGGGGTACTCGGCATCCAGGTGCCGGAGGAGTTCGGCGGCGGCGGTGAGAAGAGTTTCAAGTTCGCGGCGGTGGTCGGCGAGGAGACGGCGGCCGCCGGAGTCACGTTCGGCAGCTACTCGGTGCACACCAACCTGATCCTGCCGTACCTGCTCGAGTACGCGAACGACGAGCAGAAGCAGCGGTGGCTCCCCGGATTCGCGTCCGGCGACATCATGTTCGCCATCGCGATGACCGAGCCGGGAACCGGTTCGGACCTCGCGAACATCGCGACGTCGGCCAAGCTGTCCGACGACGGGTCGCACTACGTCCTGAACGGCGCGAAGACGTTCATCACCGGTGGCGCGCTCGCCGACCGGATCCTCGTGGTGTGCCGCACCGCGCCCAGCACCCCCGAGGACCGCCGGGCCGGTCTCACCATCCTCGTCGTCGACACCACGTCCGAGGGTTTCGCGGTGGGTCGCAAGATCGAGAAGATCGGCCTGAAGGCCTCGGACACCGCCGAACTGTCCTTCACCGACGTCAAGGTGCCCGTGGCGGACCGACTCGGCGACGAAGGTGCCGGTTTCAGCTACCTCACCCACAACCTCGCCCAGGAACGCCTCTCCATCGCGCTCGGCGGGTCGGCGACCGCGGCCGCGGCGTTGCAGCACGCGATCGCGTACGTGAAGGAGCGCAAGGTGTTCGGCAAGCCCGTCGCGGCGTTCCAGAACACCAAGTTCGTGCTCGCCGAGTGCGCCACCGAGGTCGAGGCGATCCAGCTGATGGCCGACCGGGCGCTCGAACTGCACGACGCCGGCGAACTCACGGTGGCGGATGCCGCGAAGGCGAAGCTGTTCTGCACCGAGGCCGCGGGCCGGGTCATCGACAAGTGCCTGCAACTGCACGGCGGATACGGCTACATCCTCGAGTACCCCATCGCGCGCCTGTACGCGGACACCCGCGTCTCCCGCATCTACGGCGGCACGAGCGAGGTCATGAAGACGATCATCGCGAAGGATCTCGGCCTCTGACCCCACACGCCAACAGTATGGGCGTACTGTTTCAGGCGAGGAGGACTATATGTGGGATCCGAACAAGTACCTCGCCTTCGCGGACCATCGCGGGCGCCCGTTCTACGAGTTGCTGTCGCGAGTCGACGCGCGGTCACCGCGCCGCGTCGTCGACCTCGGCTGCGGCCCGGGAAACCTGACCGTCAGCCTGGCCGAACGTTGGCCGGACGCCGTCCTCGAGGCCTCCGACAGCTCACCCGAGATGGTCGAGGCCGCGCGTGAACGCGGCCTCGACGCCGGCAGGCAGGACGTGCGCGACTGGACGCCGAAGCCCGACACGGACGTCGTCGTCTCCAACGCCGCCCTGCAGTGGGTGCCCGAACACCGGGAGTTGTTGCGTCGCTGGCCGGCTCAGCTGCCGTCGGGGGCGTGGATCGCAGTGCAGGTTCCCGGCAACTTCGACGCGCCCTCGCACGCAGTCGTCCGGGACCTCGCTTCGAGCGACCGATGGTCCCGGTTGCTGCCGGACGCGCCGTTCCGGGAAAGCAAGGTCGTCGACGATCCCACCGACTACGCCGGTCTACTCGCCGACGCCGGGTGCGCCGTCGATGCCTGGGAGACCACGTACGTGCAGCAGCTGACCGGGGAGAACCCGGTTCTGGAGTGGATCACCGGCACCGCGCTCCGCCCGGTCAAGGACGCCCTCTCGGCGCCGGAGTGGGACCGGTTCCGCGAAGAACTCGTCCCGCTACTCGACGAGGCGTACCCCCGGCGACCGGACGGCAGCACATTCTTCCCGTTCCGGCGCATCTTCGTCGTCGCCCAGGTGCAGTGATCGACCAGGTGTAGTGATCGACCGGCTCAGCCGTGGTGTCTGCGGTACGCCGCGGCCGCGCCGGGGTGCAGCGGAACCCCCGCGGTGACGATCAGCGACTGCCGGTCCAGGAACTGGCTGCCGGTCGCCTGATCCGGCACCAGTTCCGCCGCGTGGTCGATGAGCACCTCGACGATGGCGCCGGCGGCGCTGTCCGAGACGGCAGGGTCGGCGAGCAGCAGGTTCGCGAGACCGATCGTCGCGACCGACGTCTGCTGTCCGTACGTGCCGGGCGGTATCAGCACCGGCTCGTAGCGGGGGCCGAAGCGCTCCCGCAGCAATTCCAGTTCGGCGGACAGGTCGAGTAGACGCAGCGGGATCCCGAGATTCGCGAACGACGGCGTGGGCACTCCGCCGGCCCACAGAACCGCGTCGACGGTGCCGTCACGCAGCGCCTGCCCCGCGTCGGTCATCGACAGGTGCAGACGCGTCACGTCTCCCGGACCCGCCAGACCGAGCACCTCGAGGATCCGTTCGCCCGTCAGTTCCGCGCCGGAGCCTGTGGCACCCAGGCTGATTCGGGTACCTCTCAGTTGCGAGGTGTCCGAGATCCCTGAATCGGCGCGCACCGCGAGTTGCATGTAGTTCTCGTACACCTTGCCGATGGCGGTGAACCCGGCGCCGGCCTCGAGAGCCGCCACGGCGGCGTCGGCGAGGCTCAGGGCGAGTTCCGCGTCTCCGGATGCCAGGGCCGCCAGATTGTCCATCGACCCCGCGGTGCGGACCGGGACGATGCTCACCGGCAGTGCGGCACGCTCCGCGGCCTGGGCCGTCAATTGGGCGAACTCCCAGAAGAATCCGCCCTCCTCTCCGGCGGCGAGTCGCAGCGGATCGCGGTCGCTGTCCGAGCACGCGGCGAGCAGCGAACCGGTGGCCGCGGTCGCTCCGGCGGCGACGACGCCGCGTAGAAGTGCACGTCGGGTGATCACGGCGCCACCGCCGGCAGTGTCAGCGTCACCCGGAGTCCGTGTGGCTGCTCCGCGGCGATCGTCAGCGCCCCACCGCCGCCCTCGACGAGCGCGGTCGCGATGGACAACCCGAGCCCGGTGCCCTGCTGCGCCGCGCCGGACCCGCGGAAGAAGCGTGACGACAGTTTGCCGATCTCCTCCTCGCTCACCCCGGCCCCGTCGTCGCTCACCCGGATCTCGATTCCCGCGGCCGACCGTCCCGTGTCGATCCGGACCGTCGAACCTCGACCGGCGTACGCGTGCGCGTTGCTGAGCAGGACGTCCAGGACCTGCGCCAGGTGACTCGACCGGAAGTCGGCGACCAGCGGTTCGGCCGGTTCCCGGAGCACGAGGTCCATCCCCGACTCCGCGAGGGCCTCCGTCCAGGCGTCGGCACGGTCCGCGAGGACGGCACCGACGTCGCATCCGCCGTGCCCGGACTCGTCCTCGGCGGCGTCGAAGTCAGCGGAGTCCGCGGGCGATTCGGCGACGGCCAGCGCCAGCAGTCCGTCGAGGATCCCGCCGAGCCGATCGACCTCCATCCCCGTGCGACGGTACGTCTCGGCCCCGGCCTCGGCGACGTGCGGGCCGAGGGAATCCAACCGGATGTGCAGGGCCGCGAGGGGGTTTCGGAGCTGATGGGCGGTGTCGGCGATCAGCTGCCGCTGCGCCTGACCGGACGCCTGGACGGCGCCCGACATGGTGTCGAACGCCTTCGCGAGTTCCTGAACCTCGGGTGGCCCGGTGTAGCTGCCGGACGGCCGCCCCGTGCTGCGCCGCGCCCGCGGACGCGGCGACGGGACGGCGTCGGTGAGGGCGCCGACCCTGGCGGTGAGCGCCCCGAGCGGACGAACGGTCCACCGGGACAGCGCGATCGCGACCGCGGTGACCGCCGCCAGCGCGACGAGCGCCCCTGCGACGATCACCACCCACGACGTCCGGATGGACTCCCGTGCGGCGCGGGTGGACACGTCCAGGACGACGGCACCGTCCACCTGCGCGCCCGTTCCGACGGGCACGGCCGACAGGACACGGTCCGCCGACCACGGTGTCAGCGAACCGCTGATCCCCTGCTTCTGGTTGCGCAGTCCCGCCGTGACCGCCGCGGCGACGTCGGCGTCGTCCGGCGACAGTCCGGCGCCCGCGCGGAGGTTGCCTCGCGCGTCGACGATGAGGACGCCCTCGCCGTACAACTCGTGGTAGCGGGCCACCTCCTCCCGCAGCAGCGTGGTACTTCCGGGGGCCTGGGTCTGTCCGGCGAGGCTGGCGAAATGCGTCGCGTCCGCCTCCCTGCTCAGCCGCAGGGCCTGGGTTCTCCCGGCGCTGGTGGCCAGCGCCAGCGGGACGGCGAATGCCACCACCGCGACGGCCGCGAACACCAGCAGGACGGCGAGCACACGGCGGCGCACGTCAGGTGCCCCAGCGGTAGCCGTACCCGCGGATGGTCGAGATGAGCCCGGGCCGGCCCAGTTTCGCGCGCAACCCGGTCATGTGCACGTCGAGGGTGCGTGAGATGGCCACGTACGCGTCGCCCCACACCGCATCCATCAGTTGTTGGCGGCTCACGGCGGCACCGGGACGGGTGACGAGCACCTCGAGAAGCTCGAACTCCTTGGCCGTCAACGCGACCGGAGCGCCGCCGACCTCCACCTCGCGTGCCGCCAGATCGACCACCACGTCACCCTCGGTGACCGTCTGCTCGGCCGAGGCCGCGGTCGCGCGGCGACGCTGGGTCACGACGTCGAGCCGCGCCAGCAATTCCGCGAGCCGCGCCGGCTTGACGAGGTAGTCGTCCGCCCCGCCCCGCAGGCCCCGCACCACCGACCGTTCGTCGTCGCGGGCGGTGAGGATCACCACCGGAACGTCGCTGACGGCCCGCAGCTGCCGGAGCACCTGCAGGCCGTCCGCGTCGGGGAGACCGAGATCGAGTATCACCGCGTCCATACCGCGATGGCCGAGAAGGAGATCGGAGCCGCGCCGCATGCGCACCGCCTCGTGGCCGTGGGTGGCCAATGCTTCCACGAGTGCGTCGCCGACTCCGTCGTCGTCCTCGACCACCGCGATCTGCACTTCTCTTCCCTTCGATCAGCTCCGCGAGTCGACCAGCTCGACGTCGTCGTCCGGGGTGTCCTCCCGGCTGGTCGTCCGGTCGAGCGGCGAACCGTCCGAAGTCTCACGCATGAAGAAGTAGACGACGAGCGAGATCGCGATGCACCCGGTCACGTAGTAGAAGAATAGCGATTCGTGGCCGGCCCGCTTCAGGGCGAGGGCGACGGTCTCGACCGTTCCGCCGAAGATCGCCAGCGTGAGCGCGTACGGCAGCCCGACCCCGAGCGCGCGAACCTTCGTCGGGAACAGCTCGGTCTTCACGATCGCGTTCACCGACGTGTACCCGGTGACGACGATCAGCCCCAGCATCATCAGGCCGAACGCGACCAGGGGGTTCGTCGTGGTCCCGAGCACCGTCATCAGGGGGACGGTGAGCACGGTTCCGCCGATCCCGAAGAAGATGAGCAACTTCCGGCGACCGATGCGGTCGGACAGTGCGCCGCCGATCGGCTGCAACACGATGAACACCAGCAGGGCAGCGAAGTTGATCCACGCCACCGTGTCCTTGGAGATGCCGGACGTATTGATCATGTACTTCTGCATGTACGTGGTGTACGTGTAGAACGCCACGCAACCACCGAGCGTCAGGGCGCACACCAGCAGGCACTCGCGGGGGTACTGCAGCAGCATCCGGAGCGAACCTTCCTTCGGCCCACCGTCCGAGGAGTCTGCGTCACGCTTCGCCTCCACCTCGTCGGTGAACGCCTCCGACTCGTCCATCGTGCGACGGAGCCACATCACCGCGACGGCACCGGCGGCGCCGATCAGGAACGGGATCCGCCAGCCCCACGACTGCATGGCCTCCGCAGGCAACGTCAGCTGCAGGATGATCTGCACACCCAGTGCGATCAGCTGCCCGGCGACAAGCGTGACGTACTGGAAGCTCGAGTAGAACCCGCGCCTGCCGGGCGACGCGACCTCGGCCAGGTACGTGGCGCTGGTGGCGTACTCGCCGCCGACCGACAGTCCCTGCAGCATCCGGGCGATCACCAGAAGGACCGGTGCCACGAGCCCGATGCTCGCGTAGGACGGCGTGACGGCGATGACGAGCGAACCCGCCGCCATCACGGTCACCGACAGGGTGAGCGCCGATCGGCGTCCGTGCCGGTCGGCGTACCGTCCCATGATCCAGCCGCCGATCGGCCGCATCAGGAATCCGACCGCGAAAACGGCTGCCGTGGAAAGCAGCTGCGCGGTGGTGTCGCCTTCCGGGAAGAACTCCTTCGCGAAGTACACACTGAACGCCGCGTAGACGTACCAGTCGTACCATTCGATCAGGTTGCCGACCGAACCTTTCAAAACATTGCCGATGACTCGGCGCTCACCCGTCGATGTGGTGCTCACGCGGGACTCCTCTCGATGCTCTGGATCTCTGCGTTCACACCACAGTGGGTCACGTCACATCGATACGGAAGGGCCGCGGAGCCTTCCTAACACTCCCTTAGGGAAGAGCCCCCGTGAGTACTTGTTAACCGCGGGCGGTTAACAAGTACTCACGGCTGGGGTGTCCTCGCCGAGCCGCGGCGGCGCGCTGCGGTAGCTCGCCGGGGTGGCGCTGAGCCGGATCGGGTTCGCCACCTGACGTACGGGCCGGTCCCTGCGGGGGTCGTCGATCTCGACCACCGGATTCAGCCCGAGCCGCTCGGCGAGCGCCACTGCGTCGGCGATGTCGTTGAGCGGACCGCACGGGACACCCTGCGCGGTCAGCTTCTCGAACCACTCGTCCGCCGAGCCCGCGGACAGCGCCGCGGTGATGTCCCGGACCAGTTGCTCGCGGTGCGCCACCCGTTGCGTGTTGGTCGCGTACCGCTCGTCGCCGGCGAGTTCGGGCACACCGAGAACCTCGACGAGAGAGGCGAACTGACGGTTGTTCCCCACCGCCAGCACCAGCGGACGGTCGCCGGTCCGGAAGACCTCGTACGGCGCGATGCTGGGGTGCCGGTTGCCCATCGCCTGCGGGACGACACCGGCACCCACGTACCCCGACGTCTGGTTCGCGAGGGCGGACAGCAGCGACGACAGCAGGTTCACCTCGACCCGCTGCCCCTCCCCGGTGCGGTCACGGTGACGCAGCGCCGCCAGGATCCCGACCGCGGCGTGCAGTCCGGTGATGATGTCGACGACGGCCACCCCGACCTTCGTCGGAACGCCAGGTTCGGGACCGGTGATGCTCATCAACCCGCCGACGGCCTGGATGAGCAGGTCGTACCCGGGCAGGTTGTTCTCGCCGCCGAACCCGGTGACGGAGCAGTAGACCACGTCGGGATTGATCTCCCGCACGGCGTCGTAGCCGAGCCCGAGCCGGTCCATCGTGCCGGGAAGGAAGTTCTCCACCACCACGTCGGCCCGGGCGACCAGTTCCCGCGCCTGCTGCAGGTCGGCGGGGTCACGCAGATCCCAGGCGAAGGACCGCTTGTTGCGGTTGACGGACTGGAAGTAGGTGGATTCGTCGCCCACCCACGGCGGCCCCCACTGCCGGGTGTCGTCCCCGACACCGGCGCGCTCGATCTTGACGACGTCGGCGCCGAGATCGGCGAGCAGCATCGTGGCGTACGGCCCGGCGAGCACCCGTCCGAAGTCGGCGATCAGCAGGCCATCCAGGGATGCACTTCTCACCGGAACGCTGCCTCGCCCGTCAGCGCCTTGCCGATCACGAGCTGGTGGACCTCGGACGTCCCCTCGTAGGTGAGCACGGACTCGAGGTTGTTGGCGTGGCGGATCACGGGGTATTCCAGCGTGATTCCGTTGGCGCCGAGGATGGTGCGGCACTCGCGGGCGATGGCGATGGCCTCGCGGACGTTGTTCAGCTTGCCCGTGCTGACCTGCTCGGGACGTGCCACGCCGCGATCCTTGAGACGTCCGAGGTGGTACGCCAGCAGGTGGCCCTTGCCGACCTCGAGGGCCATGTCGGCGATCTTGACCTGCGTGATCTGGTAGGCGGCGAGCGACTTGTCGAAGACCTGACGGTCCTGCGCGTAGGAGATGGCCGATTCGAGGCAGTCGCGGGCGGCGCCCATCGCACCGAAGATGATGCCGAACCGGGCCTCGTTGAGGCAGCCGAGCGGACCGGACAGTCCCTTGGCCTCCGGCAGCATCGCGGATTCGGGCAGCCGGACGTCCTCGAGCACGAGCTCCGAGGTGACGGACGCCCGCAGCGACATCTTGTGCTTGATCTCGGGCGCCGAGAAGCCGGGGGTGTCGGTGGGCACGACGAATCCGCGGATGCCGTCGTCGGTGCGCGCCCACACGACGGCAACGTCGGCGACGGATCCGTTGGTGATCCACATCTTGGTGCCGTTGAGGATCCAGTCGTCACCGTCCCGCTTGGCGCCCGTGCGCATGCCTGCGGGGTTGGAGCCGAAGTCGGGCTCGGTCAGTCCGAAGCAGCCGATCGCCTTGCCGGCGGCCATCCGGGGCAGCCATTCCTGCTTCTGGTCTTCGCTGCCGTAGTGGTGGATCGCGTACATGGCCAGCGAGCCCTGGACGGACACGAGGCTGCGGATTCCGGAGTCGACGGCCTCGAGTTCGAGGCAGGCCAGGCCGTAGGCGGTGGCGCTCATGCCGGCGCAGCCGTATCCGTCGAGGTGCATACCGAGCACGCCGAGTTCGCCCAGCCCTTGCGCCAGTTCACGCACGGGCAGCGCCGCCGCTTCGAACCATTCGCCGATGTGGGGCCGGATCTTCTCGTCCGCGAATCGGCGCACGGTGTCGCGGATCGCGATCTCCTCGGTGTCGAGCAGCGAGTCGAGGGCGAACAGCTGGGACAGGGACTGCGAGTCGGACATTGTTCCTCCACGGGGCCGGTGGGGCTGATGTGCAAACGTTCGCGAGAACGATTGCACGAACGATTTCGTCACGTAGACTAAGGCGCGTTCCGGCAGCCGTCAACCACGACACCCGCCGGCCCCCGTCCCCGAGCGCGAGGATTGCCCGTGAACCAGCCGGACCGCCCGACACGCACCTCCGGGCGTCCGCCTACCCTCCGCGAGATCGCCGAACGCGCCGGCGTCCACGTGTCGACGGCATCCCGGGTGCTCCGGCAGCCCGAACCCGCCGACGGCTGGTCCGAGGCCGCGCTGCGGGTGCGCGAGGTGGCGGTGGAACTCGGCTACCAGCCCAACCTGTGGGCCGCGAGCCTGCGGACACGCAAGACCACCACCCTCGGCGTCGTCATGCCGCGACTCACCGACGGCGTGGTCGCGACCATGTTCCAGGGCATCGAGGAGACGGCCACGCAGGCCGGCTACTCGGTGTTGCTGTCGAGCCCACCGGACGACCTCGACGCCCAGCGCCGCGCCATCGAGTTCCTCGTCAGCAGGCAGGTGGACGGCCTGCTGCTCAGCAGCCTGCACAGTCCCGGCCGCGAATTCGTCGACTCACTGTCGGTGGGGGCTTTGCCGATGCTGCAGCTCAACCGGCACGCCGACGTCGGTCTGCCGTTCGTGTCCGGCGACGACCACCGGGGCGGCTACCTCGCCGGACGCCATCTCCTCGACCGCGGCTTCACCGAGGTCGCCGTCATCACAGGCCCCGACCATGCGAGCACCTCCCGCGACCGCCTCGCCGGATTCCGCGCCGCACTGGCCGAGAACGGCATCGAACTCCGCCCGGATCGTGTCGTCCGCTCCGACTTCGACGTGTCCGGCGGTGTCGCCGCGGCCACCGTTCTCCTCGAGTCGGATTCGCGTCCCGAGGCGATCTTCACCGTCAGCGACACCATCGCGATCGGCGTCCTCGGCGTCGCCCGCGACCTCGGGCTGCGGATCCCCGACGACCTCGCGCTCGTCGGGTACAACGACATTCCGGTGGTCGCCCAGCTGCCGGTGCCGCTGACGACCGTCCGCTCACCCGCGCGCCTGATCGGCGCGACGGGTGTGCGTCATCTCCTGTCGATCATCGCGGGCAACGACGTGGAATCGGTGAAACTCCCGGTCGAGCTGATCGAGCGGGCATCGACCAGGAAGTAGTCAGAGCGTCGCCCGCAGTTCCCGCTTGAGCAGCTTCCCGCTCTGGTTGCGGGGCAGTTCGTCCACGAACACCACCTGCTTGGGCACCTTGAACGGTGCGATACGTTCCTTGACGTGGGCGATCAACCCGTCCGGTGTCACGCCGGCGGCATCCTCCCGCAACACCACGACCGCGGTGATCGCCTCGATCCACTTGTCGTCCGGCGTCCCGATGACCGCGACCTCGGCCACGTCCGGATGCGTGTAGACCGCATCCTCGACCTCCCGCGACGCCACCAGGATGCCGCCGGTGTTGATGACGTCCTTGATGCGGTCGACGACGGTGATGTACCCCTCCGGGTCCCGCGTCACGAGATCCCCCGAGTGGAACCAGCCGTCGCGGAACGCCTCCGCGGTGGCGTCGGGATTGTCCCAGTACCCCAGACACAGCTGGGGTGAACGGTAGAGCACCTCACCGGGCGTGCCGTCCGGAACGTCGTTGCCGTCCGGGTCCACCACCCGCGTCTCGACGAAGAACACGGCCTTGCCGCACGACGACGGCCGGTCCTCGTGTTCCCCCGGCTGCAGCACCGTGGCGAGCGGACCGATCTCGGACTGTCCGAAGCAGTTGTAGAAGCCGAGGTCGGGGTAGCGTTCACGCAGCTTGTTCAGCACCGTCACCGGCATGATCGACGCGCCGTACTGCGCCTTCTTCAGCGACGACAGGTCGCGGGTCCCGAGATCCGGATGTCCGGCGAGCGGCACCCACACCGTCGGCGCCAGGAACAGCGAGCCGATGCGATCCGCCTCGATGCGCCGCAGGATCTCCGGAATGTCCGGGGTCTGCATCAGATTCACCGAGGCGCCCACGGACAGGTACGGCATCATGAACACGTGCATGCCCGCCGAGTGGTACAGGGGCATGCAGATCAGCGGATTGTCGCCGTCGCTCAGCGCGAGGGCGATCACGGAAGACACGTACTCGTGCACGAGCCCGCCGTGAGTCATCATGGCGCCCTTCGGCTTCGACGTCGTCCCGGATGTGTACAGCAACTGCGCCAGATCGGTGGACGCGACCGGCACCGCGAGCACGGGGACGTCGCCGGAGCCGCTGTGGGCGAGCAGCGAGTCTTCGGCGTCGCGCAGGGGAATCACGTGGCGCAGATCGAGGGCGCCGCGGACCGAGTCGAGCGTGCCCCTCAGCGCCGGATCGACCAGCACGGCGGCGCTCCCGGACTGCGACACCAGATAGGTCAGCTCGTCACCCTCGAGCGCATAGTTGACGGGGACGTGCACGAGACCCGCACGCGCGCAGGCCAGGAACCCGATCGTGTACGCGTCCGAGTTCGTGCCGTACGCGGCCACCCGCTCACCGGCCGACAGTCCGAGCGACTGCAGGTAGGCGGCCGCCCGGCTGACCGCGTCGTCGAGTTCACGGTACGTCCACGTGCGGTCCTCGAACGTCAGTGCCCGGCGGTCGGGGAACTTGGCGGCCGAGCGCCGCAGCACTCCGTCGACGGTATCGGTACGCGCATCCAGACTCATGCACGAAGGTTATAGGACGTCCAAGTACCTTGCCGGAGGTTTCGGCTACCGCCCTGCAGGCACCAGCATCGGCTCGTGCATGTCGTAGTACGACACGTCGCCCATCAACCGCCCCTCTTCCTCGAACAACGACCTCAGGTCGTCCGGGATCTCGACCTTCTCGTGCTCGCGGGCCTCCGATTCCGAGGTGAAGTACACCGCCTCGACATACCCGCCGTCGCCGTACGTGCATAACGTTCCGCCGAGGATCTCCGGGCGCAGCTGATGAACCTGGGGTTCGGCCTGTTCCAGCAGCTCCCGCATCCGGCTCGCGTCGGTGGTGTGCCCCTCCATGACCTGAACGAATGTCGCGTCGTCCGAGCCGCCACCCATCCACTCCATCACGTCCGGGCAGTCCATGAACGACACGGCACCCTCGAAGCACCTCTCGGTCTCTGCCCACCACGCGCCCTGCTCAGGACGCTCGCTGTTACGCCGGGCCGCTTCGGCCGATTCGAACCGCGCGAGTGCGATGAACGTTCCGTCGTCGCACAATCCCTGGGTGCAGCCCAGGAAGCCCGTCGCTCCCGGTCGCACGTCCTCCGTCCAGCGGTCCATGCACCGGCGTAGGCCGGCCTCGTCGGACACCTTTCCTTGAATAACCTGGATGAACATCGATAGTCACCTCCCGCGGGACGGTCGCCCCGCAGTGAGAACGATCTCGGTGACCGACCCGTCGCGGTCCACCGTCAGCGGGCACCGACGGCCCGCGGCCGCAGCCACTGCACACTTGATCCTTCGCCGGTTCGCTGGACCGCGCAATGCAGACAGCGCGCGCTATTTTCCCTGCCACTGCGGTGTGCGCTTCTCGACGAACGCCTGCATGCCCTCCTGGGCGTCGCACGTGATCGCGTTGGTGGCCATCGTCTCCGCCATCGCCGCGTAGGCCTCGCCCTGAGGGAGCTCGATCTGCCGGTAGAACGCCTGCTTGCCGATCTTCACCGTGAGCGGGCTGGCCTTCGTGATCTTCGCGGCGAGAGTCCGGGTCTGCGCGTCGAGTTCCTCGGGTGCCACGACCAGGTTCACCAGCCCCCAGTCCGCGGCGGTCTCCGCCCCGATCGTCTCCCCGGTGAGCAGCATCTGCAGGGCACGCTTACGTCCGATCGCACGACTGAGGGCCACCATCGGGGTGGAGCAGAACAGGCCGATCTTCACCCCCGGCGTCCCGAACACGGCGTTCGACGACGCGACGACCAGGTCGCACGACGCGGCGAGCTGACAGCCCGCCGCGACGGCCGCGCCCTGGACGGACGCGATGACCGGTTGGGGAATGTCCTGCACGGTCTGCATCATCTCGACGCAGGTGTCGAAGATGGCCTGCTCCTCCTCGAGTGTGCGGCCGATCATCTCCTTCAGGTCGTGGCCTGCGGAGAACACCGGTCCTGCAGCCCTGATGACGACGACGCGGGTGGTGTCGTCGTCGCCCAGCTTCCGGAGCGCCGCGGTGACGTCCCGCATGGCCTCGGACGACAGCGGATTCCGCTGCTCGGGGCGGTTCAGGGTGAGGAACGCGACGCCGGTGTCCGGCTCGGCAGTGGTCTCAACGAAGTTCTCGGTCATGACTACTGCCTACCACCCGTGAGTACTTATCAACCGCCCGCGGTTAACAAGTACTCACGGGCGGAGCAATGCGGGCCCGCACCTCACCGAAGCCGATGCGGGTGCCGTTCGGGCCCGGTGCGGTGGCGGAGATGGCGATCTCGTCGCCGTCCTCGAGGAACGTGCGCTTCTCGTCCCCGACGACGACAGGTTCCTGTCCACCCCAGGTCAGTTCGATGAACGCACCACGCTGATCCTTCTCGGGTCCGGAGATGGTGCCCGACGCAAACAGGTCGCCCGTGCTGGCAGCGGCGCCGTTGATCGTGGTGTGTGCGAGCATCTGCGCCGGCGACCAGTACATCTGCGCATACGGCGGACGCGACACGACGTGTCCGTTCCATTCGACGGCCAGGTCGATGTCCAGGCCCCACTTCTCCTCGCCGCGCAGGTACGGCAGCGGCTGCGGATCCTGCGTCGGGGTGTCGATGCGGGCCGCCTCGAGCGCGTCGAGCGGAACCACCCACGGAGAAATCGACGTCGCGAAGCTCTTCCCGAGGAACGGGCCGAGCGGCACGTACTCCCAGGCCTGGATGTCGCGGGCGGACCAGTCGTTCACGACGACCGCCCCGAACACATACTCCGCGAACTGATCCGGGGTGATCGTCTCCCCCAGCTTCGTCGGGACACCGACGAGGAAGCCCATCTCGGCCTCGATGTCGAGGCGGCGGGACGGCCCGAAGTCGGGGGCGTCCTGAGCCGGGGTCTTGCGCTGCCCGCAGGGCCGGATGACGTCCGTGCCGGACACGATGACGGTGCTCGACCGCCCGTGGTATCCAACCGGCAGGTGCTTCCAGTTGGGCATCAGCGGCTCGGAGTCGGGGCGGAACAGTCGCCCGAGATTCGTGGCGTGGTACTCGGAGGCGTAGAAATCGACGTAGTCGGCGACGGCCACCGGCAGGTGCATCGTCACGTCCTCAACGGCGAACACCGCGGTGTCGGCGACGTCGCCCTGCACGAGTTCGGTGATCTGCCTGCGGACCTCGGTCCAGCGGGCCCGGCCCTGCGCCATGAAGGCGTTGAGGGTGGGCTGTGCGAAGACGTCGTCACCCAGTGCGGCGGCGAGATCCACGACGGAATCTCCCACCCGCACTCCGACCCGTGGGGTCGAGTCGGCGGTCGAGAACACGCCGTACGGCAGGTTCTCGATTCCGAAGAGGGAATCTGCGGGGATGTCGAGGACGGTCATGCGTGGGCTCCTTGATCTGCGGAGGCGAGGACGGAAGACGGCACGAGGTGCAGTGCGACGAGATCCTCGAGGGGTTCGAGGATGCTGCACGTGCCGAAGGATCGGAAGGCGGTGCGAACGGCGCCGACGACGTCGGCCGGGAGGTCGCGCAGCTCGCGGGCGAGCGGTGTGCCGTCACGTCCGGCGAGGGTGGCGGCCACCTCGTCGACGCCGGCGCCGCCGAGTGCGTGCCGGGTGGCGAGCAGCACGTTGAGGAAACCGTGCTGTTCGAATCCCGTGTGCGGATCGGTGTTGCGGACGGCGTGGTGCAGTCCGGCGGTGGCCTTGAACGGGATTCCCGACGCGATGACGGTGTGCAGCGCAGCGGCGAGTTCGGTCTCGTCCGGGTAGGCCTCGGCGACCACGCCACCCGTGCGGAACTTCGCCGCGAACGGGCCGCCGGTCAGTGCGGCGAGGAAGTCGGGCCGGCGCTCGCCACGCGGCACCTCCACGAACACGTCGAGCCCGGCGGTCAGCGCCTCGACGGCGTCCATCGCAGCGAAGAACTCCGCGGCCGTCTGGTCTGCGGGCACCGCGATCTCGAGTGCCACCGCGGTGGCACCGTCGATCTGCGCGAGGCGGTCGAGTGCGGGTTCGAGCGTGGCCGGACCGCCGGGCAGCGTCAGGCTCAGTTCGAGCGCACCGGGGGTCAATTCGCCCAGCCGGGCGACCGGAAAGACGAAGGGACCGACCAGATCCGCGTACGGCGCCGACAAATGTCCGGCGTGCGCGGGCAGGGCGTCGGGCAGGGGTGCGTTTCCGGGCGGGAAGAGGGCGGCGTCGTCGCAGAGACCGGCGAAGAGGGCGGAGATCACGGCGTCGGCCCCCGCCCTGCCCACGTCCACGCGTAGCCCGAGTCCTCGCACGCCACGGCACCCTCGCCGAGTTCGAGCGGGCGGAACGTGTCGACCATGACGGCGAGTTCGTCGAAGAACTCGGCCCCGATGCTGCGTTCGTACGCGCCGGGCTGCGGACCGTGCGCATGGCCGCCGGGATGAATCGAGATCGAGCCCTGGCCGATGCCGGAACCCTTGCGCGCCTCGTAGTCTCCGCCGACGTAGAACATGATCTCGTCGGAGTCGACGTTCGAGTGGTAGTACGGCACCGGAATCGACAGCGGGTGGTAGTCGACCTTGCGGGGCACAAAATTGCAGATGACGAAGTTGTTGCCCTCGAACGCCTGGTGCGCCGGCGGCGGCTGGTGCACGCGCCCGGTGATGGGCTCGTAGTCGGAGATGTTGAACGTGTAGGGGTAGAGGCACCCGTCCCAGCCCACGACGTCGAAGGGATGGTGCGGGTACACCATTCGCGTGCCGACGATCCCGTGCGACGTCCGATGCTTGACGAGCACCTCCACGTCGGTGCCCTCGACCTGCAGCGTCTCGGACGGCCCGTGCAGGTCGCGCTCGCAGTAGGGCGCGTTCTCGAGCAGCTGACCGAACCGGGACAGGTAACGCTTCGGCGGGACGATGTGACTGTTGGCCTCCATCGCGTAGGCACGCAACGGTTCCGGTCCCTGCGGGATCCAGCGGTGGGTGGTCGACATCGGAATGAGAACGTAGTCGCCCTGCTTCGCCTCGAGCGCGCCGAACACGGTTTCGACGGTGGCGGCACCGGATTCGACGTAGACCATCTCGTCGCCGATCGCGTTGCGGTACAGCGGCGACTCCTTGGCGGCGACCACGTAGGAGATGCGGACGTCCGCGTTGCCGAGGATCAACCGGCGTCCGGTGACCACGTCGGTGTCGGCCCAGACCGTGTCCGGGAACAGGTCGTGCAACTTGAGGTGGCGCGGCTTGAGCGGATGATTGGGTGTCGTGCTCTGGTCGGGCAGCTCCCACACGGTGGCATCGACGATCGCCGACGGGATGTGGCGGTGGTAGAGCAGTGAGGAGTCGGAGGAGAACCCCTCTTCTCCCATCAATTCCTCGAAGTAGAGCTGACCGTTGTCGTCACGGTGCTGGGTGTGCCGCTTGGGCGGGATGTTGCCCGCGTGCCGATAGAACGCCATGACCGGCCTCCCTAGAAGTGCGTGTCCGTAGTAGTAAACACATTAACTAAATTACGGGCGTGATGGCAAGCACAGATTTCCCGGGAGGCACAGCAGGGGTCAGTTACGCCCGCGGACGTCGAACTGGCTGCGGTTGGTGATCAGCTTGTCCAGCAGCATGACGAGAATGCGCTGCTCCGGTTCGGTGAGAACACTCGCCCAGGCGTGTTCCCGCTCGTTCTGCTCACGGTAGATCTCACCGATCTCGCTCCGACCCTTCTCGGTGAGCGACAACTGGACGGACCGGCCGTCCCGCTCGTCCGGGGTCCGCTCCATCAGACCACCACCGACCAGCGTCTTCGTCAGATTCGAGACGGCAGCCCTACTCATACCGGTGAGCTTGGCCGCCGTCTTCGACTCGACGGGCCCGGCCAGCCATGTCACGAACATCAGCCGGAACGCCGACCACGACAGGCCGCGCGGGCGGTGAATCGACGACTCCAGGTCGTACGTCACCACGTTCGACGCGCGGTTCAACGTCAGGAGGACTTGGGTGGCGAGTTCGTGCGTCGAGCCGTATTCCGTGCTCAGGCGCCGGTTCGCCAGTTCGATGAACGACCAGAAGTCGAGGCTGTCCGGTACCTCGACGGGCACCGGCGCTGCGTCATCGGTCATGGGGGAACCCTATCGCGAGCTGGTGGCGGGCCCAGTGCCCGCCACCTCCGCTTTTAGTATATCTATGAACTATATGCCTTCGGCCTGTGAGTACTTATTAACGCCCGGCGGTTAATAAGTACTCACGGGCGCGTCAGCGCTCGTAGCCCTTCCGCATGTCGTCGACGATGCGCGGGCGGTCGAGGGTGGAGGGCTCGAGTTCGCGGCGGGGACGGTCGCGCGGGAAGATCGCGGACGCGGCGAGGGTCGGCTCGTCGAGGAAGCGCAGTTCGGGGACGTCGCGGGGTAGACGCAGGGCCGGCGGTTCGGGTCCCCGCCGGGCGAGGACGTAACCCCAGTCCCCGAAACTCGGCACCAGCACGTGGTACGGCGTGACGGCCAGACCCGCGGACGCGACCGTCGACGTGGTGCGCCAGTACGCGTCCGGCGTCGAATAGGGGCTTCCCGACTGCACCACCATCAGTCCGCCGGGATTCAGGGCGGCGGCGGCGAGACCGTAGAACTCGGTGGAATACAGGCGGCCGAGCGCCGGGGTGTCCGGGTCAGGGAGGTCCACGATGACGGCGTCGAAACCCGAATCGGGTGCGTCGCGTAGCCACCGGAACGCGTCGTCGAGGACGACGTGCACGCGCGGGTCCTGCAGTGCTCCCTGATTCAGCCCGGACAGCCGGGTGTTCGCGAGTTCGACGACCGCAGGGTCGAGTTCCACCTGCACGATCTCCTCGACACCGGGCAGTCGCAGGACCTCCCGGGCGGCGAGGCCGTCGCCCCCGCCGAGGATCAGCACCCGTTTCGGGTCGGCGGCCATCGCGGGGTACACCAGCGATTCGGTGTACCGATGTTCGTCGATGCTGGAGAACTGGAGGTCGCCGTCGAGGAAGAGCCTCACGTCTCCCCCGCGCTCGGTGACCACGATCTCCTGGTACTGCGACCTTTCCGCGGCGACCACCGGGTCGGTGTAGAGCCGTTGCCGCGACGTGGTCTCGATGCCGTCGGCGCGCACCAGCAGCACCGCGATGCATGCGGCGGCGACGAGCATTGCCACGACGGCGAGCAACCGGGTGCGCAGGCTCAGCTGCCACCGCAGCAGGATCAGCGCCACCACCGCGGCGGCAACGAGGTTGATGATGCCGGTGATGGCGGCGCCGCGGATCATCCCGGCGATCGGCAGCAGGACGAACGGCCAGAGCAGGCCACCGACCAGGGCGCCTGCGTAGTCGGCGGCGTTGAGGTTCGCCAGCACTTTTCCGGTGCTCTCGGCGTCGGTGTCGCTGCGGCCCGACTGCAGCAGCGTCATCAGCAGCGGCACCTCGGCGCCCACCAGCACACCGATCAGTGCGGTGGCGAGCACCAGAACGATTGCGCTGGAACCGAAGAACGTGAACGTCACGTACAGCGTCACCGCGCTGAACCCGCCGACGAGGCCGAGGACGATCTCGACGACCACGAACGACGCGGCCGCGGTGGACAGCAGCGGCTTGGCGGCGAGGGCCCCCACTCCGAGTGCGGCCACGAAACCCGCAACGATCAGCGACGTCTGGGTGATCCCGCCGCCGGTCAGACTGACCGACAGTGTCAGCAGTGCCAGTTCGTAGATCAGCCCGCACGCCGCACAGGCTGCCACCGCGGCGAGCAGGAACGCCCTGGCCCGCCCGCCGAGCGCGCGGGTGGTGGAGATATTCGGCTCTGCCGCGGTGGTCGTCACGAGATCAGGTGAGTGCGGCGGCGTTCACGAGGCCGATGGCGAAGAGGCTCGCACCGACCGCCCATGCGGCACCGCACATCTGCGGGTTCCCGACCAGACCGACGAGTTGCCCCGGTAACAGCAGGTTCATCAGGCGCAGCGCGATGACCTGCAGCAGCACACCGAAGAGGCCGTAGACCGCGGAGTCGGCGAGTCCCTGCGCGAATCCGTCGGAGCTGGTGAGGATCGCCGTGACCACGACGACGGCGAGGGCGAGATGGTTCGACGCCAGCAGGATTGCCGCGTTGGGGTTCTTGTCGACGTACACCTGGTGCCGGAGATTGCCGGGGGTTGCCAGGTCGAGGACCGCGAAGCCGACTCCGAGGACGGCGATGCCGATGACGAAATACGCCAGGGTGCCGAACATGCCGACGGCGAGCAGTCCGACGTCGACGCTGCCGATTTCCGTTGCTGCCGCCGTGTAGGTGGTGTTCACGCGCTTCTCCCCAGTCGAGTGTTCTCTGTCATTTCGCGCTTCCGGATCCGCCGCTGCCGCTGGCGCCGCCTGCCGGTGAACCGGGGTTGAAACCGGGCCCCAGATAGGCGAACCCGCCGCTCCGGTACCGGCCGTCGATGTCTTCGACGCGGACGAGGCTGCCGCCACCCGGCCCGGCGCTGACCGTGACGATGTCGTCGTCGTAGCGCAGGTATTCGCTGCCGCCGTCCGCCTTCCGCGCCGCCGGCTCCTCTTCGGCGACGATGTTCGACACGGTCGTCCCCACGGGGTCGTTCGACGTGTACGTCTTCGCGTCGCCCGCGGTGTTCTGCAGGGCGTAGGTGTCGGCGATGTAGTCGCGGACGCCGCCGCCGCACGCGGTCGCGGCCAACACCAGGAGCAGCATCGGGACGAGTCGCACGCGCGCACTGAACCGGCTCACGGCTGCCACCTGCTTCGAGTCTTCACGATCACCCCGCCCTTGTCTCCTGGGTACAGATGCCAGGTCTGCCAGACCCATCCGCCCGAATCTTTGGCCGCCGTGAGCGCGGTCAGCGCGGTGTGGTCACCGGGGAACGCCCCGCAGATCCACCCGTCCACCTCGGTGGCCTGGCGCCGCAGCCAGTCGGCGGTCTGCTCGAGGTGGGTGCGGTCGACGGTGTCGGTGGTCGAGTCGAACCGGTACCCGCTCGCGCTGTCGGATACGGGCAGCGGCCTGCCGCCTGCCTGGACCGCGTCGCACGAGACCTGTTCGGTGATTCGGCTGCCCGCCGCGGACGCCGTCACCGCGTGCGACGCCCCGAGAACCGCGAGCGTCACTCGGTCGTCACCGTGCGTGATGGTGAGTTCGGCCAGCGGAAGCGGTGTTTCGGCATTAACGACGAGACCGAGTGCCTCTGCCGTCACATCACGCGACTCGATGTCGAGGACGTGCAGTGTCACTGCGGCGGACCGGAGTGGATCACGGTGAGTTCACCCCGCGTGACGGCGCGGCCCGTGGAGACCTCCCACGACTGCGTCCGCGCCCAGCGCTCGAAGGACAGCAGGCCGGTCTTGTCGGCCGTCTCGTAGTCGGCGTAGTCGACGATGCCCTGGGGTGCGGTTCCGGTGGTGCCTTCCGCGGTGAACGAGGCGGTGCCGCGCTCGATCTGCCGGTGCACCCTGTCGTCGAGGATCACGTCACCGTTCGGTTCGAGCCCCGTCCCCTCGCGGCGCATCCACAGCGTCATGTCGAGGTTGCCCTCGTCGTTCTCGACGGTCAGCCATCGCTGACCGGTGGACCCGTCGAGGAGGTGTTCGTGCCAGATGTATCCCTCTTCGTCGAGGGTGATGGTGCCGCGCACGACGTGATCGATTCCGGCGTACGTGATGATGTCGCCGACTCCGATCTTGTACGGGTCGTAGACCTCCGGGTAGTCGGCGAGCGGATCGACCCTGGCAGCAGGAGTGGTCTTCTTCCCGGTCCGATTCCGCAGGATCAGCACGATGCCCACGATCACGACGACGATCAGCAGCAGTAACAGCAGCGTGGTCAACAGTCTCTCCTGGTCAGCGGCTTCGGCACGGGAGGCCAGTGCCCGGCCCCCACCGCTCAGTCACCTTACTGTGCGCCGCGCACCCACACACCTGGCGATTGCAGAGCCTGGTAGCAAAGGCTAGCCTAACCGAACGCGCGAGCGGTGGAGCGGAGCGCTGTCGTTCACCGCGATTCGCGCGGCATACGCCCAGACGTCGACAAGACCGACAGTGAGGAACCATATGGCCATCCCGCCCATTTCGACCTACACGATCCCGGAGATCCACGAGGTCCCCGAATCGAAGGTGTCCTGGCGCCTCGACCCTCGGCGTTCCGCACTGCTGGTCCACGACATGCAGAACTACTTCATCGACGCGTACGACGTGCGGTCCGAGCCGATGTCTACTGCGATGGCGAACATGGTCCGGATCCGCGAACTGTGCTCGGAAGCCGGGATTCCCGTGATCTACACGATGCAGCCGGGCGACCAGCACCCGTCGCGTCGCGGCATCCTCGCCGACTTCTGGGGCCCGGGATTGACGTCGGGTCGGGACACCGAGGTGGTCAAGCCGCTCGCCCCCCGCGAGGGCGACATCCAGGTGACCAAATGGCGGTACTCGGCCTTCCAGCGCACCGACCTCCGGCAGTTGCTCGGCCACCACGGCCGCGACCAGCTGATCGTGACGGGCGTCTACGCGCATATGGGCTGCATGCTGAGTGCCGCCGAGGCGTTCATGTCGGACGTGCAGCCGTTCCTGGTCTCCGACGCGACCGCGGATTTCAGCCGTGACGAGCACCTCATGGCGCTCACCTATGCGGCGAAGCGCTGCGGTTCGGTGACCTCCACGGATGCGCTGGTCTCCGCGCTGTCCCCGCTCGAAGTCGGCTGAGTCGACCCGAAGCCCACACTCCGGCGCAGCGCTTCGTTCCGAAGCTGCGCCGGGTGTGCTCGGCAGTCGGATGACCACAATCAATGTGGTTAGGCTAACCTGACACGCTGAGTAGCTGAAAGCCCGGAATCCCCACGCCCGAAAGCCGAAAGCATCAGGAGTGCCTGTTAGATGTCCCTTTCGATATCGTCGCCGTCCACCCCGCAGACCGGGGAGGACACGGCCGACGTCTGCTTGACCGCCGCCCAGCGCGAGCTGTGGGCCGGGCACCATCTCGACCCGACCCGATCGGCATTCACCACGGCCGAGTACGTGGAGGTCGCCGCCCCCGTCGACATCGACGCTCTCGCCGCGGCGGTACGCACGGTGATCGAGGAGGCCGAGGTGCTCTCGGTCCGCTTCGGGGCCGAACCCGGTGCCGATTCGGCCGACGTCGTCCAGGTGCACGACCGTCGCAACACCCCCGAACTCGAACGTCTCCAACGCGACCGGGCCGCTGCCCTCGAGTGGATGCGCGAGGACGTGCGCCGACCGCTCGACCTCGACTCCGCTCCCCTCGTGCGGACGGCACTGATCACGACCGACTCCGGTGTGCTCTGGTACCTCCGCGCCCCGCACGCGTTGCTCGACGCCTACGGGTATTCGCTGCTCACCCGCCGCGTCGCGGCGCTGTACGCGGCCCGGCTCGCGGGCACCGCACCCCGGCCGGCCAAGTTCCCGCCGCTGCGGGCGCACGTCCAGGCGGCACAGGAATTCGATGCCGCGGCCCCGGACAGCGCGCCGCAGTCGGCCTCGCGTCCGGTCGGATTCAGCGACACCGTGCGCAGGCCCGTCCCCGATCCCCATCGGTACACGATCCCGATCGACCCCGACGTCGCGGGAAGCCTGCGCGAGGCGGCCACCGCGCAGGCGACCACGTGGGCGGAAGCGGTCTATGCGGCCGCGGCCGCCTACCTCGGCGCCCACACGGGAGCGGAGGAGGTGACGCTCCGGGTGCCGGTGCTCGCCCGCAACGGGATCGAGCTGACGTCGCCAGTGACGGCCACGAACATTGTGCCGCTCCGCATTCCGCTCGACGGACGACCGACGTTCGCCGACGTGATCGGCAGAGTGGCCGCCGCACTGTCCGAGACGCGTCCGTTCCAGCGCGTCCGGGACGCAGGCAGCCGCGCCACCGGCGGAGCGGTGGTGAACGTCAAACCGTTCGCCGCCAGAATCGCTTTCGGTCCCACCGTCGGCACGGTGCATCAGCTCGCCGCCGGTCCGGTGGAGGACGTGGTCATCTCCGTCTCGGGCGCCGGGGACGAGCTCACCCTCGAATGGGCCGGAAATCCCGAGGTCTACACGGACGACGAGATCCGGGACCACGCACACCGATTCGCGCACTACCTCCGAACCATCTCCGTGGCAGCAGAACCCGTCTCCGTGGTCGACGTCTGCGCTCCGGACGAACTGGACCTGTGGCGGTCGGCGGCCGGCCTCGACCGGACCACCGGCACGGCAGCGGCGCTTCCGGACAGCATCGTCTCCGCCTTCCTCGCCCAGGCGCGCACCCACCCGGACCGCGTCGCGGTGAACGATCTGTCGTACCGGGAACTCTCGAGTCGCAGCGCCGCCCTGGCCCGGCAACTGAGGACGGCCGGCGCCGGCCGCGGCACGGTCGTGGCCGTCAGCCTCCCTCGCGGCACCGATCTGATCGTCGCCGTCCTCGCGATTCTCCGCAGCGGCGCGACCTACCTGCCGATCGATCCGTCCTCCCCGGCCGAACGCGCGCGGTTCATCCTGCGGGACGCGCAGCCGTCGCTGGGAATCGGATCCGCCGACCTGCTCGGCGACCTCCCGCGAGTCGAGGAGGACTCGGCACAGTCCGAGTCCGGCGAACTCGAGAACGCCGTGCAGGCGGACGACATCGCGTACATCATCTACACGTCCGGATCCACCGGTGTCCCCAAGGGCGTTCCGATTCCGCACCGTAACGTGATGCGGCTGTTCGACGTGTCCCGCGAATGGTTCACGTTCACCGAGGACGACTGCTGGCCCCTGCTGCACTCGTACGCGTTCGACTTCTCCGTCTGGGAGATCTGGGGTGCGCTGCTGCACGGCGGCCGCCTCGTCACAGTCGACGAGGCCACCCTCACGTCACCGGCCGACCTCGCCGCGCTCCTCGTCGACGAGGGTGTCACGGTGCTGAACCAGACGCCGTCCGCGTTCGGGCATCTCGTCGACGCCCTCGTCCGCGCGGACTCGTTCGACCGGCTGCGACTGCGGTACGTCGTGTTCGGCGGTGAGGCTCTCGACCCCGCCGTCCTGCGCGCCTGGTTCGCCGCGACCGGTCCGGATGCGGGAACCGAACTGGTCAACATGTACGGGATCACCGAGACCACCGTGCACGTCACCGCCACGAAGGTCACCGCCGCCGACGTGGTGGACATCGGGGTTCCGCTCGGCGACCTCCGCACGTACGTACTCGGGCCGGGGCTGCGTCCGGTGCCGCCCGGCGTGACCGGCGAGATCTACGTGTCCGGTCCCGGACTGTCCCCTGGCTACGTCGGACGTCCCGGCCTGACGTCGGGACGGTTCGTCGCCGACCCGTTCGCGCCCGGCGGGACGCGGATGTACCGCACCGGCGACCTCGCACGGTACGACGCGACCGGCGCGCTCCACTACCACGGCCGGATCGACGACCAGATCCAATTGCGCGGTTATCGTGTCGAACTCGGCGAGATCGGCGCCGCGATGACCGCGGTGCCCGACGTGCAGGCGGCGGTGGCCACGGTGCACGAGCAGGCCGGCGGCGACCAGCGCATCGTCGGATACGTCGTTCCCCGGCCGGGCGGCGAGCACGACGCCGTCGAGGAGCAGGTGCGGGCGCACCTGGTCCGCTCCCTCCCCGGGTACATGACGCCGTCCGCACTGGTGATGCTCGACCGCTTGCCGTTGACCCACAACGGCAAGGTCGACAAGGACGCGCTGCCCGCCCCCCGTTGGCTCGGACAGGCCGGCGACACACCGCGGACCGACACCGAAGCCCGGATCCTCCCCCTGTTCACCTCGGTGCTCGGCGCCGAGCAGGTCGGTGTCCACGACGACTTCTTCGCACTCGGCGGGAACTCCCTCCTCGCCGCCGCTCTCGTGTCCGCAATCACCGCGGAACTGGGTGTGCCACTGCGGGTTGCCACGGTCTTCGAGAATCCCACCGTGGCCGCTGTGGCCGCGCAACTGGAGGACGCCGGCGAGCAGGTACCGGCGAGCAGGCCGTCCCCGCGGGACCTCCCCGAGGGCACGCCGGTGCCGTTGTCACCCGCGCAGGAACGCCTGTGGTTCCTCGACAGCGCCGCAGGCGGTGGAACGTACCTGCTGGCACTGGCCGTCGATTTCGGGGAAGGCCTCGAACCCGACGCCCTGTCCGCGGCGCTCGCGGACGTCGTGACCCGGCATCAGTCGTTGCGGACGGTGTTCCCCCTCGTCGACTCGGTGCCCCACCAGGTCGTGCTTCCCGCCGGAGATGCGAAGGTTCGGCTCGAACGAGTCGACAACGTCGGCAACATCGAGGGACATATCGCGGCGATGACGACGGTGGGTCTCGGGCTCACCGACCAGCCGCCGCTGCGCGCGGTGCTGTACGAACCGCAGCACACACTGGTCCTGTTGATGCACCACATCATCGGCGACGAGTGGTCGCAGTCGAAACTGCTGGGCGATCTCGCCTTCGCGTACAACGCCCGCCGCGCCGGACGGGCACCGGAGTTCACGCCGCTGCCGTTGCAGTACCCGGACGTCGCCGTGTGGCAACGCGAACGCATAGGCGCCGGCGACGACGCGACCCCGCTGCTGACCGGCCAACTCGACTACTGGCGTGAGCAACTCGCCGGTCTGCCGCTCGAACTGGGCTGGCGCACCGACCGCCCCCGACCCGCCCTGCCCACCAACCGCGGCGCGAGCGTCCACCGCACGTTGTCGCCGTCGCTGCACGCGGCCGTCGAGTCGCTCGCCGCCGAGCGCCGCGCGAGCTTCTTCATGATCGTCCACGCCGCCGTGGCCGTGCTGCTCGAAAGGCTGGGCGCCGGCGAGGACATCGCCCTCGGCGTGCCCGTCGCCGGTCGCAGTCACCCCGACCTCGACGACATGGTGGGCTGCTTCATCAACACGGTGGTCCTGCGGACCGACGTGTCGGGCGACCCGACGTTCGACGAACTGCTGGACCGGGTCAGGGCCGTCGACCTCGACGCCGTCGACCACGCCGACGTGCCGTTCAACCGGATCGTGGAACTCGTCAATCCCCCACGGTCGTCGGCCCGCCATCCCCTGTTCCAGGTCATGCTGTCGCACTGGAAGCAGGACGGTGCGGCGGAGCGATTCGCCGGGACCACCGCCTCGGTGCGGATGCTCGACGCGACGTCCGCGAAATTCGATCTGGCGCTGCGCTTCCAGGAACGTCCGGACAGCGGCGGGGTCGACGTGACGTTCGAGTACTCCACCGAACTCTTCGATGCCGCGACCGTCGAATCCTTCGCGGACCGCCTCGCCGTGGTGATCGAGCGGCTCGTCGACAACCACGAGCAGCGGATCGCCCAGCTCGACATCCTGACCCCGCGGGAGCGGGGCCGGGTGCTCGGCGAATGGTCCCACACGGAGCACTCCATCCCGGCCCGCACGTTCGACGAGTACTTCTCGGCGCAGGTGGCGCAGACACCCGACGCCGAGGCCCTCGCCGTCGGTGCGAGCGTGCGGCCCGCGGTCTCCCTCACCTACCGGCAGCTCGACGAACGGGCGAACCGGATTGCCCATCTGCTGATCTCGCGTGGCGCCGGCCCCGGTGACGTGGTCGCGCTCGCACTCGACCGCTCCGCCGAGCTGATCATCAGTGTTCTCGCCGTGCTGAAGAGCGGTGCCGCGTACCTTCCCGTCGACCCCACGTACCCGGCCGACCGGATCGCGCACATGCTCGCCGACGGCGCACCGGTCGCGATCCTCACGTCCTCCGTCGGCGTGCCCGACCGCACCCCGCTGGGCACCGACGTGCCCATTCTCGACCTGGACGATCCGGACCTGCAGGCCCTGATCGACACCCAGCCGGTCACCGCCCCCACGGACGCCGAGCGGAGCAGGCCACTGCAACTCAACGACGCCGCGTATCTCATCTACACGTCCGGATCGACGGGGGTGCCGAAGGGCGTCGTCGTCCCCCACCTGGGCATCGCGGATCTGCTGTCGCTGCAGTCGGACGTGATCGGCATGGACCACACCACTCGGGCGCTCCACTTCTCGTCCATCAGCTTCGACCTCGCGTTCTGGCAGATCATGTGGGGTGTGCTCTCGGGCGGAACGCTGGTGGTCGCGACGGACGCCGACCGCATCCCCGGTGAGCCGCTCGCCCGCGTCATCAACGAACACGACGTGAACTTCGTCGGCGTACCACCGTCTTTCGCCGCCGCGTTCCCGCCGGAGCATCCCATCCCGGACGGCGTCGACCTGATGCTCGGCGCCGAGAAGCTCACACCCCAGCTGATCGAGCGGTACGCACCCGGACGCCGGTTGTTCAACGCGTACGGACCCACCGAGTGCACGGTCAACGCCACCCTGGCCCTCGTCGAACCGGGACACGAAGGTCCGGTCCCCATCGGCGTCGTCGATCCCGGCAAGCACGCGTACGTCCTGGACCACGCGCTGCGGCCGGTGCCTCCGGGCGTGTCCGGCGAGCTGTATCTCGCGGGCGACAGCGTCACCCGGGGATACCGCAATCAGAGCCCCAAGACGGCGGAACGTTTCATCGCCGACCCGTTCGCGGAGCCGGGCAGGCGCATGTATCGGACGTCGGATGTGGTGTGGTGGGGCAGGGACGGTCAGATCTACTTCACCGGCCGCGCCGACTCGCAGGTCAAGGTGCGCGGATTCCGCATCGAACTCAACGAGATCGAGGCCGTGCTGTCCGGTGACCCGGACGTCGAGCACATCGTCGTCGTGGTCCGCGAGGACCGCCCGGGCGATCAGCGGCTCGTCGCGTACGCCACGTCGGTGCCGGGCCGCCGGATCGACCCCGACCAGTTGCACCGCCGCGCCGCCAGCAGGCTGCCGGACTACATGATCCCGGCCGCGTTCATCGCCGTCGACGAGTTCCCCACCCTCCCCAACGGCAAGCTCGACCAGTCGTCGCTTCCCGTTCCGCACCTGTCACTGCAGGTGTCCGAGCGGGGTCCGCGCACGGCGCGCGAAGAGGTGCTGTGCCAGTTGTTCGCCGAGGCTCTCGGTATCGAGCGGGTCGGCATCGACGACAGCTTCTTCGACCTCGGCGGCCACTCGCTGATGGCGGCCGGATTGATGAGTGCGATCTCGAAGCGGCTGTCCGTGACCGCGACGGTGGCCTCGCTGTTCGCGGCGCCGACCGTGGCCCAGCTGGCGGGCCGTCTCGACGACGATCACGACGCCGACGCGCTGGCCGTCCTCCTGCCGTTCCGCACCGAGGGGTCCAAGCCACCGGTGTTCTGCTTCCACCCCGCCGGCGGAATCAGCTGGGGTTACTCGGGCCTGTTGCGGCACATCGACGACGACTACCCGCTGTACGGCGTGCAGGCCTCCAACCTGTCGACGTCCAAGCGGCCGCCGGAAACGCTCGAGGACATGGCCGCCGAATACATCGAGCACATGCGGACCGTGCAGCCGAAGGGCCCCTACCACCTCCTCGGATGGTCGCTGGGCGGCGTCGTCGCGCACGCCATCGCCGGTGCACTGCAGAACCAGGGTGAGGAACTCGGCATGCTCGTCATGCTCGACTCCTTCCCGTCGGACGCGTGGGCCTCGATGCCGACGGAGCAGGACGCGCTCGCCGCGCTGCTCTACATGGTCGGCTACGACCCGGAACCGCTCCTGGAGGACGGACTCGACCGGCAGCAGGTGATCGACATCCTGCGCGGCGAGGGCAGTGCGCTCGCCGGGATCAACGAGCACACACCGGCCGCGATGATCGACAACTTCGCGAACGCCGTGCGCCTCGAATCCGAACCCTCACAGATCGTCGTGGACTCCGACATGCTCTTCTTCACTGCGGCCAGGAATCCTGCGACCGCGGCGACGTACGACTTGTGGCGGCCCTACCTGACCGGCACCATCGTCAACCACGACCTCGACTGCGAGCACAAGGACATGACCCAGCCCCGCTGGATCGGCGAAGTCGGCTCCGTCGTGAACGAGGCCCTCGCCTCGTTCGGCTCGCACATGAACCCCACCAACACAGAACAGGGAGATCGATGAAAACGTCCGGAAGATACTGGCGTAGAGCCGGAATCGTGATGATGGCGGCAACCGCGCTGTTCGCGGGTGCCTGCAGCGAGTCGACTTCCGACTCGACCGACGCGGCGGGATCCGCCACCGGACAGGCCGACGCGTCGGCCTTCCCCGTGTCGATTCCGTCGGCGCTCGGTACCGCCGAGATCACGGAGGCACCGGAACGCGTCGTCACGATCGGCTGGGGCAGCGAGGACGCGGCACTGTCGCTCGGCGTCGTGCCCGTCGCCGTGCAGAACATGAAGTCGGACACGGGAACCGACGACGGCCTGCTGCCGTGGTCGCGGGCGAAGCTCGAAGAGCTCGACCCGAACGCGGAACCCACGTTGCTGACGGCGTCGAGCAAGGAGATGCCGTACGAGCAGATCGCAGCACTCGCCCCCGACGTGATCCTGGCCGTGCACTCGGGCGTGAACCAGGAGCAGTACGACAAGCTGTCGGCCATCGCCCCCACCGTGGCGTACCCGGAGCGTCGCTGGACCACCAGCTGGGAAGACCAGATCACCACCGTCGGCAAGGCCCTCGGCCGGTCGGCACAGGCCGAGACACTGGTGACCCGGACTCAGGACACCCTCGCGCAGGCGAAGTCGCAGCACCCCGAGTTCGCCGGGAAGACGGTGGCATTCGGGAGCGGCACCGAGCCGGGATCGTACAACTTCTACTTCGACACCGATCCTCGCCTGAAGATGCTGGCCAGCCTCGGTTTCACGGTCGACCCGCTCGCCCAGCAGTTGCGCGAGAGCAGTGACCAGACCAAGTTCGCGGCTCCCGTCAGCCTGGAACTGCTGCCGACGTACAACCCGGACGTGCTGCTCGCGTGGTACCTGTCGCCCGAGCTGCAGAACGAGGTCCAGTCGAACCCGCTGTTCGCCGGGATGAAGGCCGTGCGCGACAACTCCTACGTGGGTCTGACCGATCCGCCGCTGGTGTTCGCGTCGAGCTCGCCGAACGTGCTCAGCATGCCGTGGCTGCTGGACAAGCTGCTCCCGCAGCTGTCGCAGGCCGCGAACAACGCTCAGGCCAGCTAGTTCCCACCTGAACGCGTCACTGTGCCGCTGCCGAGAGGTCGTCCTCCTCGGCAGCGGCACTGCTGTACGTGCGCAACCCCTTCAAGGTCAGTGCGAGAACCGCAAGCACCACGATGCCGCCCGCCCCGTAGAGGAGGAACGCCTCACGCGGACCCACCGCGGCGCCGACGGCGCCGGCGACGAGCGCTCCGGCAGCCGAGCCCGTGGAGATCTGGGCGCCCCACACACCGGCGACGCGTCCGCGGTATTCCTCGGGCGTCTCGGTCTGGATGACCGCGTACCGGAGGATGTCACCGAGGACGCGGCCGAATCCGTGTGCGGCGAGCCCGAGGAACGTGACCGCGATCATCGGGACGGCGCCGGCGCCGATCAGCCCGGCCGATGCGATCACGGCCGCGAGGAACACGATCAGGCCACCGCGACGAGCAGTTCCCGTCCAGCCACTCGTGAGTGATCCGGTAAGGGCGCCGACGGCGGGGGCGCTGTAGAGCAGTCCGGTGGCCGCCGGTCCGGCATGGAGAACCTGGCTCGCGTAGGCGGGCAGCAGCACGTTCCAGCCGGTCAGCATCATGGCGCAGAACCCGACCAGCAGCGTACCGCCGACCACGGAGTCCTTGGCGGCATAGGTGAAGCCGCTGGCGATCGACCGCAACGGACTCTCGGTGTTCTTGACCGGCGGCGGCAGCGAGGGCAGCCTGGCGATGCAGTACGCGGTGATTCCCGAGGACACCGCGGCCAGAACGTAGTTGGTGCCCACGGATGTCGCCGCGATGATCACACCGCCGATGGCAGGCGACGCGACCGTGCCGAGGTCGGCCATCACGGTCATCAGGGCACCGGCGGCGGCCATCTTGTCCTTGGGGAGCAGCGACGGGATCACCGCCATCAGCGCGGTCGCGGAGATGCCACCGGCAAGGCCCTCGATCACGCCACACAGGTAGATGATCCACAACTGGGGTGTGGGGAGGAACGCGTTGACCGCGAGGATCGCGAAGGCCAGGCCCGCTGCGGCACGGGCGAGGGAGATGACCGGCCTGCGGTCGTACCTGTCGGCGATCACGCCGCCGAACAGGGTGCCGATGAACACCGAGGAGCCCACGACGATGCTCGCCGCGCCCACTGCCAGTGTGGAATTCGTCATGTCGTACACCTGCAGCGGCACCGCCACCAGCAGCAGACCCAGACCGAAGATGGAGATCGTGCGGGCAATGAAGATGTATCGGAACTCGCGACTCGTCCGTAGAGGCGTCAAGTCGATTGCGTATCGCGATAATCCAGCCATTGTCATCCATTCACATTCGGTTGCAACAGCTCTCCGTTTCGCCGTTCGCGCGGAGAGCAACTATGCTTAGGCTTCACTAACCCAGCAACCTACCCCATGTCGTCGAACCGGCTCAACGGGCCGTGGTTCGACCGACGCACCGGAGGATGATAGTGAGTTCCGCTCCCAGCACAGTTCCGACCCGCGACCGAATCCGCGCCGACGTAGCCGACGTGCTCGACGTCCCGGTCGCCGAGATCGACGATTCCGCGAACCTCCTCGACGAGGGGATGGACTCCGTGCGCGTGATGGCGCTGGTCGAACGATGGCGGGCGGACGGTGTGCAGGTGGATCTCGTGGACCTCGTCGGCGAGCCGACACTCGACGCCTGGTTCGAGGTGACGGCAGCACGCTGAGCGGTCCCACCACCTACTCTTGATCCGGCTGGTCGATCCCAGGGTCGGCCCGGACACGGGAGGATGCGAGGGGACATGGCTCACGAAACCAGCGGTGCAGGCAGGATGAGCGTGCTCCGGACACCACGGTTCTGGATCGCTCCCCTGCTCCTCGTCTCCGTCGTCATGTCCCTGCTGGCCGCGCTGTACATGGGTGGGATGCTCAACCCCACCACACACCTCAACCACTTCCCCATCGCGCTCGTCAATCAGGACGAGGGCGACACCACGCCCAATTCCAACCCGCCGCAGCAGCAGAATTTCGGCGACCAGATCACCGCCGGGCTCGTCGAGGGTGTCGATCCGAACAAGGTCGAACTTCGGCAGATCGGGATCGCGCAGGCCCAGTCCGCACTGGACAACGGGGAAATCTACGGTGCGATCGTCATACCGAGCGACTTCACGAAGCGCACCTTCATCCTCGCCCAGGCCGGCGTGATTCCCGGAGACGTCGAACGTCCGGTGATCACGATCTACACGAACCCCCGCGCGGGCACGATCAGCGCGAACCTCGTCCAGAACATCGGGGAGATGGCGTTGGACAAGGCCAATCAGACGATGGGCGAGCAGCTCACCACCCAGGTGACGCAGCAACTCCAGGCGACAGCCCCCGACCTCCAGCTGTCGGGCGCCAGCCGGCTCGTCCTCGACGACCCCATCGACGTGCGGGTCGTGGCCCACAACCCGCTGCCCGACGGCACCGGTTTCGGCTTGGCGGCGTTCTACTACGCGCTCCTGATCGTCCTGGCCGGTTTCACCGGTGCGACCATCGCGAGCACCCTCATCGACGGCATGCTCGGGTTCACTCCGACCGAGGTGGGGCCGCTGTACCTCCACAACGAGGCGGTCCCGATCTCACGGTTCAACACCCTGCTCATCAAGTGGGCGGTGATGGTTGTGCTGGCGATGATCGTGTCGGGTCTGTACCTGTGGATCAGCTCCGCCCTCGGCCTGCCGATCACCGACCCGCTCGCCCTGTGGGAATACGGCGCCTTCGCGATCGCCGCGGTCGGGATCACGGCGATGTCCGTGATGGCCGCGTTCGGCAACCTGGGCCTGCTCATCAACCTGCTGGTGTTCGTCGTCCTGGCGCTGCCTTCGTCGGGCGGCACGATCCCGCTCGAGGCGGCGCCGCGCCTGTACACCTGGCTCGGTGAGTTCGAACCGATGCACCAGATCTACATCGGGGTGCGCGCCATCATGTTCTTCGGCGCGGCGGGCGACGCGGGGCTCATCCACGCCGTGTGGATGACCCTGGCCGGCCTCCTCATCGGCCTCGTCTTCGGTGCCGTCATCACCCGGTTCTACGACCGCAAGGGCTTGCATCGCCGCCACAAGGCGCAGACCGAACCCGAACCGGTGGACGCAGCCGGGGCGTGAGTCACGCGGGCGCGGACGACCAGGCCGCGCCGAACTGTTCGTACCAGGGATGCGGGGCGGGCACTGCCGCCAGGATCCGTTCGACGAACCGATCGGGGTCGCCGAGTTCGGCGAGTCCGACTCCGCGGCGCTCGTAGTCGGCGAACTTGTCGTGCAGTCCGGCGATCACCTTGTCGGTCACCGTCTGCTCGAACTCTTCGATGGTTGCCATCGGATGCCCCTCCTTCCGGCGAGAAGCGTCTGCGTTCAGTGTAGTGCCGACCTGCGGATTTGCCCTCGCCCGGCGGCGGATTATCGACTGTCGGTGACGCAGAGCAGACTGGGCCCGTGAGAATGGTCCTGGTTCCCGATGCCGACGGTGGCGCGACGACCGTTCGCACCGATCCCACGGGCGTTCCGGTCGAGTCCCCACGTCGACACTCCGACGCCGTGGCCGCGGTCCGCGACATCGAGGCGACCGAACACCCCCGCTGGGTCTGGACGAGTACCGCGGCCGTCTATCCGGCGCTGCTGAAGGCGGGGGTGCGGGTGCAGCGCTGCCAGGACCTCGCGCTCACCCACGCCATCCTCAGCATGCGCGACGGTGTTCCCGCGCCGCCGCCGGACGAACCCGTCGACGAACGCCCCGGACTGTTCGAGACCGCACCCACCACGGATCCGGCGCAAGTGGTGGCGGACTTCGCGGAACAGCGGAAGACGATCGGTGACGATGCACGGCTCGACCTGCTGGTGGCGGCCGAGTCCGCGGGCGCGCTGGCCGCCGCGGAGATGAGTGTCGACGGCCTGCCGTTCTCCACCCGTACCCATCGCGCCTTCCTCGAGGCGGCGCTCGGGCCGCGGCCTGCCGGGTACGACCTGCCTCAGCGCATCCAGGACGTGACCGTGGAGATCGGGTCGGCGTTCGGCCGTCGCATCAACCCGGCGTCCCACGTCGAGGTGGTCGACGCGTTTCGCCGTGAGGGCATCGAACTCGCGTCGACCCGCAAACACCTGCTCCGCGAGGTCGATCATCCCGCCGTGCCGCTGCTGCTGCGCCACCGCGATCTGTCCAAGCTGTTCAGCACGAACGGCTGGCAGTGGCTGGACAGTTGGGTCCACGACGACCGGTTCCGGCCCGTCTACGTTCCCGGCGGCGTGGTGTCCGGCCGCTGGGCGAGCCGGGGCGGCGGCGCACTGCAGATTCCGAAACCGCTGCGGTCGAGCGTGATCGCCGACCCGGGTCATACGTTCGTCATCGCCGACGCCGGCCAACTCGAACCCCGCATCCTGGCCGCCATGTCGGGTGACGCCCGCATGGTCGCCGCGGCGGGCGCCGACGACCTGTATGCACCGGTCGCGGCGGAGACGTTCGACGGCGACCGCGGCAAGGCCAAGGTCGCGATCCTCGGTGTTCTGTACGGCGCCACCGCGGGCGAGGCCCGTTCGCTGCTCACCCTGCTGCGCACCCGCTTTCCCGTCGCCGTCGAATATGTGGAAAGGGCGGCCCGTGCCGGTGAACGCGGCGAGGTCGTGCACTCGTGGCTCGGCCGGGCGTGCCCACCCCCGTCGCCCGATTTCTGGTCGCACGGCGACGCCCGGTCACGCGGCCGGTTCACCCGAAACTTCGTGGTACAGGCCACGGCAGCCGAGTGGGCACTGTGCGTGCTCGCGGACCTGCGGCGCCGGCTGGCCGACGACCCGGACAGCGAACTCGTCTTCTTCCAGCACGACGAGGTGATGGTGCATACCCGGGACCCCGACTCGGCGACGCGGCACGTTCTGGGCGCAGTCGAGGTAGCCACCCGGTTGCTGTTCGGCGAGACGCGGGTGCGGTTCCCGATGGATGTGGCGGTGCGGGACTGCTACGCCGAAACCTCCGACGAGGCCTGACCCGCGCGGATTTCCGGTGTCGCGGGTGCGCTCGACATGGTGTACTGGGACGCACTGCTGGCGGGGGCGGCGAAGGAGAACCCATGACGAAGTTGGATTCGACGGACTCGAGCACCAGCGGCGAGACGCCGCGCAGATACCGCTGGCCTGCGTTCACCATCGTGGCCATCGCCATCATCGCGTTCTTCGCGGGTGGATTCGGGGGTTCCTTCCAGGGAAAGCTCACCGAGGTCCAGAAGAACGACAACGCCGCCTACCTGTCGAGTTCCGCCGAATCGACGATCGTCACCAACGAATCGTCCAAGTTCCTCACCGTCGAAACCATCCCCGGATTCGTGCTGTTCCACAGCGACTCCCCGCTCACCGAGCAGGACAAGGCCGCCGTCGCCCAGGCGCGTGACGCCATCGCGGCAGTCGACGGAGTCGACGCCGAAGGCATGGCCCAGACACAGTTCTCCCAGGACGGCACCACGGCATCGATCTTCGTTCCCCTCGTCGCGAAGGAGGACGGCACGGCGGTCGCCGGCGATGTGCTCGCCGCCACCGAGGAGAACGTCCTCACCGCCGCGAAGAACGCGGCCGCCGGGCTCGAGGTGCTTCCTGCCGGTCCCGGTGGCCTGCTGGTGGCGTTCATCGACGCGTTCGCCGGACTCGACGGTGCACTGCTGGGCGCCGCGCTGCTCGTGGTCGTCCTGATCCTGCTGGTGGTCTACCGCTCCCCGGTGCTGTGGTTCTTCCCGCTCTTCTCGGCGCTCCTCGCGCTCGGCCTGGCGTCGATGGTCATCTACTTCCTCGCCAAGGCGGAGGTGCTCACCCTCACCGGACAGAGTCAGGGCATCCTGTTCGTCCTCGTGATCGGTGCGGGCACCGACTATGCGCTCCTCCTGATCTCCCGATATCGGGAAGAACTGCACTTCTATCCCAGCCGGTTCGACGCCATGATCAAGGCGTGGAAGGAATCCGCCCCCGCCATCACGGCGTCGGCGGTCACCGTCATCCTCGGTCTGCTGTGCCTGATGTTCTCCGAACTGAACTCCAACAAGAGTCTCGGGCCGGTCGCCGCGATCGGCATCGCGTGCACGTATCTCGTGATGATGACGTTCCTGCCCGTCGCGCTGTCCGCGGCGGGGCGGTGGGTGTTCTGGCCGCGGAAACCGAAGGTGGACGAGGCCGCAGACCTCACCACGCACGGTCTGTGGGGCAGGATCGCCGCCCAGGTCGGGAGCAAGGACCGTCCCCTCTGGATCGGTACGACGGTGCTGCTGGCCGTGCTGTTCCTGGTCGGCATCGGCAGTCTGAAGACGGACGGACTGTCGTCGTCGGAGAACTTCACCAACCGGCCCGACGCCGTCGTCGGTCAGGAGTTGTACGACTCCAAGTTCGATCCGGGCGCCGGCGCGCCCGCCGTCATCGTCACCAATGCCGATCAGACGGACGCGGTCATCGCGGCCGTGAGCGGTGTGGACGGGGTGTCGACGGATCCCGGCGCGGTGTGCCCGCAGGTCGATGTCGAGAAGCTGTCTGCACTCGTCAAGTCCAACCCGGCCGCGGTGGCCTCGGCCGCCGGGCAGGGGTGCGCACCCGACTTCCTCACGGCCGCACCGATCGACGGGCGCATGGTCGTCAACGTGACGCTCGCCGACTCGTACGATTCCCCGGAAGCCCTCGAGACGGTGAAGCGACTGCGCGACGCGGCGCACGCCGTACCCGGTGCCGATGCTCTCGTCGGCGGCAGCACGGCAACGACGCTCGACGTGCAGACGGCGTCGGTGCACGACCGGAACCTGATCATCCCGATCGTTCTCGTCGTCATCTTCGTTGTGCTGGCCCTCCTGCTCCGCGCCCTGCTCACGCCCATCATCCTCATCGCCACCGTGGTCCTGTCGTTCGCAGCCACCCTCGGGGTGTGCGGACTCTTCTTCACCCACGTCTTCCATTTCGCGAACGCAGATCCGGCGTTTCCCCTGTTCGCGTTCGTGTTCCTCGTGGCGCTCGGCATCGATTACAACATCTTCCTGATGACCCGGGTCCGCGAGGAAACCGAGGAACACGGCACCAAATCCGGTGTGCTGCGGGGGCTGGCGGTGACCGGTGGCGTCATCACGTCGGCCGGTGTCGTGCTCGCCGCGACGTTCGCGGTGCTGGGTGTGCTGCCCCTGGTGTTCCTCGCCGAGGTCGGCTTCGCCGTCGCGTTCGGCGTGCTGCTCGACACGATCATCGTGCGCAGCATCCTCGTCCCGGCGCTCTCCCACGAC
Organism: Rhodococcus sp. IEGM 1305; assembly: GCF_030058635.1. Classification (NCBI taxonomy): domain Bacteria; kingdom Bacillati; phylum Actinomycetota; class Actinomycetes; order Mycobacteriales; family Nocardiaceae; genus Rhodococcus; species Rhodococcus sp. IEGM 1305. The sequence continues at coordinate 11,189 of NZ_JASHKX010000014.1, read as the reverse complement.
ATCGGCAAGAAGATCTGGTGGCCGTCGGCGCTGGCAAAGGCCAAGGACTAATAGGCTTCCTCCGTCCACAGGTGGAACAGCGCGTAGGCCCGCCACGGTCGCCACGACTCGGCGAGTTCCGCTGCCTGCCTGCCGGTCCTGACCCCCAGCGCGCGTTTGAGGACGAGGTCGTCGGGTGTGAACGCGTCCGGGTCGGCCAGCACCCGCACCGTCAGATAGTCCGCTGTCCACGGACCGATGCCGGGCAGTGCGAGCAGACCGGCCCGGAATTCGGCCGGGTCGGTGTCCGCGCCGAGACGCAGACCGCCGGACGCGGCCTGGGCCAGCGCGAGCACCGTCCTGGCCCGGGCGCCGGTGAGGCCGAGGGTCGAGCGCAACTGTTCGGGTGAGAGCGCCGCCAGCGTCTCCGGTTCGGGGAACGCGAAGAATCCGTCGTGGACCGGCCGGCCGTACGCGTGCACGAGCCGGCTGCCGAACGTCCGGGCCGCCGCCAGCGAAACCTGTTGTCCGAGAATGGTCAGAACCGCCGTCTCGAACCCGTCCACGCTCCCCAGGCGCCGCAGACCCGGACGCAGCGCCACCAGCGGAGCCAGGAGCGGGTGCCGGCTCAAAGCGGCGTCGATCGGCCCCGGATCCGCGTCGAGGTCGAGCCAGCGCCGGACCGCGGCGGTCAGCGCTTCGATGTCTCCGGGATCCGCCGGTGTCAGGTGCGCCTCGACGTCCCCGTCGGCGGGACGGACGACGACGGACACCAGCGCGGGCCCGTGCGGACCGTTCACCACCCGGGTGTGGGTTCCGTCGGGGTCGTGTCGCTCGAGCCCGGACACGGTGTGGGCGCGGAGCGCGCCCCACAACGGCGCATGGGTGAACGGACCCCGGTACGGCAGTTGCACTCTCATGTGTCTTCGAGTCCCGTCACCCGCAGCGTGATGTTCAGTCGGCCCGTGGTCAGTCCGCAGTCCGGATCGCTCGTGCCGGGAAACACTTTCGGTACTCCGTGATACGCGAACCGGGACTCGCCACCGAACACGAAGAGGTCACCCGACAGCAACTCGACGTCGGTGTACGGCTTGGTGCGGGTGGTGGTGTTGCCGAAGCGGAATGTGCACGTGTCGCCGATGCTCAACGATACGACGGCCGCATCGGACCGCTCCTCCTTGTCCTGGTGCATGCCCATCTTCGCGGTGTCGTCGTAGAAGTTGATCAGCGCGGCATCGGGTGTGTACCCGTCGGCGGGCTGCCCGTAGGCCTCACTCACCGCCCGCCGGCCGAGTGCGACCAGCCAGTCGGGCACCGGCGCCACGCGGCCACCGCCCGCGTCCTCGGCTGTGCGCGAGTAGGAATACGGCTTCCAGTGCCAGCCGAGGCACACCGTCTGCACCGACATGCGGTGCCCCGTCGGCAGTTGCGCGGCCCGCATCGGGACCGGTGCGGTGGCCCAGCGCCGGCATTCGGCCACCAGGTGGCGTTGCTCGGCCGGCGTGAGCCAATCGGGGACGTGGACGGCGCCGGGCGCCACCTCGGTTCGGGGGCGGGGTATCAAGGCGGACATCACGGTCACTCGGCGTCGTGGAGGACCAGGCCGAGGGTCCGGCGGGTGCCGCGCCGAACGGTGCTGACACCGTGCCGTACCGGTCCGGTCGACCAACCGCGGGTCGAGCGCACGGGCCTGTCCCTGGTGGTGAAGATCAGCGCGTGCCCCTGCCGCAGCGTCGTCACCGTGCCCCGGGACTGGGCGCGGGGCCGCTGCTCGACGAGCATGAACTCCCCGCCCTCGTGGTCCACTCCCGGACGGTCGAGGCCGATCACCACCTGCAACGGGAACACGAGGTCACCGTAGAGGTCACGGTGCAGGGCGTTCCAGTCGTTCGCGCGATAGCTGAGCAGGATCGGTGTCGCCCGTTTCTGGCCGGCGTCGTGGCACATGTCCAGCCATTCGCCGAGGGTGTCCGGCCACGGCGAGGGCTGCCTCAGCTTTGCCGCCCAGTCCCGTGCCACGGGAAGCAGTTTCGGGTAGAAGGCCGCGCGGAGTTCGGCCACGACCTCCGGTAGCGGGTAGTCGAAGTACCGGTACTGTCCCGAGCCGAAACGGTGCCGGGCCATGTCGACGGTGGACCGGAAACGCTCGACCTCCTCATACATGTCCGCGATCTGCGCGCACTCCTCGGCAGTCAGGATCTGCTCCGATTGCGCGCATCCGGCGGCGTCGGTCTCGGCGTGAAGACCGTGCCAATCCAGATCGTTCACGCGTTGCGTCAAGGTAGTCATGCCGCTGCCTCCAAAGTCAGCAGGATCGACTTGGCTTCCGGCCCGCCCGCGTACTGGCCCATGCTGCCGTCGCTGCGGACCACCCGGTGGCAGGGAACCACGACCGGGAGCGGGTTGAGGGCGCAGGCGGTTCCGACCGCGCGCACTGCTTTCGGACTGCCCGCGGCCGCCGCGACCGCGGCGTAGCTCGCGGTGTGCCCGTAGTCGATTTCGGGAAGATGATGGAGAACCTCGAGCCGAAATCCCTTGGACAGCCTGAAATCCAGCGGGATGTCGAAGCTTGTGCGCTCACCGAGGAAGTATTCGTCGATCTCGTGGGCCACCCTGTCGAGCCGGGCGGGTGCGCGCAGGATCCGGGGACTGATCTGCTCGGCGAGGGTCTGTAGTACGGCGTCGTGATCCTGATTGGGGAAGGCGACCCGCACCAGCCCGCGATCGGTGGCGGCGAGCAGAAGCGAACCGACGGGGGTGTCGAGGGTCCGGTACGCGACGTCGAGGAGACCTGCCTCGGCGGCGAGGGCGGCGAGCCGCTCACGCAGTTTCTGCTCGACCGCGGAGTCCGACGCGGACAGGGCGTAGACGATGTCGGGGATGTTCATGTGATGTCTCCACTCACAGAGATCGAGAGGGTCTTGCGTAGCGCCGCAATGCCGTCGGCAGCCGCCCGCCGCGACGCGTCCGGGGAGTTGCCGAGGATCACCGCGATCTCGGTGTACGGCAGCCCGGCCAGGTAGTGATACGCCACCGCAGCCCGTTGCTTCATCGGCAGGGCGCCGACCGCGTTCCACAACTCGGGGTCGTGACCGCCGGGAAGTCCGCGGTCGGTGGTCTGCTCGGGAAGCTCGTCGGTGGGGACGGGCCGCCGGTCGCGCGCACGAATGTGGTCGAGCGCTTTCCGGTGCGCGATGGTCACCAGCCACGCCTCGATGTTGCTCCCGGGACGCAGGTCGGGATACGCCCGCATCGCGGCGATGAACGTCTCCGACCAGGCGTCCTCGGCGTCCACCGGGCCGACCACGGCCCTGCAGACCCGCAGCACCGTCGGGCCGTGCTCGGCCACGACGTCTTCGAACGGTTTCAGGGTCATCGGCTCAGCCGGAGTCCCGCCCGTTCCGCTTCGCGTTCGAGCAGGAACCGTTTGCGGTCGAGCCCGCCCGCGTACCCCGTCAGGCTGCCGTTGCTCCCGATGACGCGGTGGCACGGAACGATGATGCTGATCGGATTTCTGCCGTTCGCCGCCGCCACCGCGCGAATCGCGGTCGGGGTGCCGAGGGAGTCGGCCAGCTGACCGTACGTCCACGTCTCGCCGTACGGGATCGTGCGCAGGGCGTCCCACACTCGTTGCTGGAACGGGGTGCCTCGCGCGGCGAGCGGGACGGTGAACTCGGTGCGCCTGCCGTCGAAGTATTCGGTGAGCTGGGTGATGGCCTCGTCGAAATCTGCGGTGTCGCGTTCCCCGAAAGTCGCGGGATCGGGCTGGTGCCGGTGTTCGACCATGTAGATGCCGCTCAGCACCCCGTCGACGCTCACCAGCGTCAGGGGGCCGATCGGTGAATCGATGACTGTGTGTGCTGCTCGGTCGGCATTCACGGTGCCAATCCTTCCAGGTGTACGGGCCTCTGAAAGGTAGACGTCTGCCACGACCGAAACGTGAGGTGTGAAAGGCATCAGGCAGGATGGGCCGATGGCTCTCGTACAACTCGGAACCCGCGACCTGGTGCGTACCGTCACCGGGATCGTCCGGTGGTCGGCGGATACCGCTGAACTCGTCGTCTCCCTTCCCGGCCGGATCGGCACCCTCCTGGATCAGGTCGAGGAGCTGATTTCCCGCATCGAGGCGATCAGCGACGGCGCCGAGATCGCGGTGGCGAGGGCGAACGCGGTTGCGGAATCGGCGGCAACCGTCGTCGCCACGGCAGGGCACACATCCGCGTCGGCACAGACGCTGATCAGCCTGTACGAGCCGCTCGCGACGAAGGCCGCCCCACTGGCGCAGCGGTTCGTCGACGACCTCACCGAGGAGGAGATTCACGCCGCGATCGGGTTGGTGGACCACCTGCCCGAGCTGACCCTGCGCATGGAGGGGCTGATGCCGATCCTGGCGACCCTGGACACCGTGTCGCCGGAGATCCACCAACTCCTCGAGGAGGTCCAGGGCGTGCGCCAGGCGATCCAGGGCGTCCCCGGGTTCAAGTTCTTCCGCAAGCGCGGCGAGGCCCAGGAGGACGAGGACTACGCGCGGTAGCCGTCCGTTCCGGCGCGTCCCACGACAATCTTCGGGACCACCGCACGCGACGACAGCCGCAGCAGGGCTTCGACGAGTTCGACGATGTCGTTGACCTCGATCATCGCCTCGGGCGGGATCGTGTCGTGGATCCACGCGGACATGTCGGTGTCGACGTACGCGGGGGCGAGCGCGGTCGCGGAGACGCCATTGCCCGACTCCTCGACGTTCAGCGTCTCGGTCAGGGAGATCAGGGCGGCCTTGGTCGCGCCGTAGACAGCGAGCCCCGCCTCGGCGTACACGCCGGTGATCGATGCCAGGGCCACGACCTTGGACCCACGTCCCGGGTTCTCCGCCGCACCGGTCCGGAGCAGCGGCAGCGACTGCTGCAGCAGGCTGAACGGCGCCCGCAGGTTGACTCCGAGGCTCTTGTCGAATCGGCGCATGGGGAACTCGCCGATGGGGCCCGCGGTTCCGACCCCGGCATTGAGTACCAGCGCGTTGAGCGACCCGAACGCGTCGGCGTGCGCCTCGACGACGCGTCCCGCGGATTCCTCGTCGGCGAGGTCACCCGCGACCGCGACGACCTCCTTCGCGCCCGCGGTCCGCAGGTCGGCGGCCACGGACTCGAGCCGATCGCGATCGCGGGCGGTAATCGTCAGCCCGTACCCCTGTTCGGCGAGACGGGTGGCGATGCCGAGTCCGATGCCACGTGAGGCGCCGGTGATCAGTGCGGTGCGACTCATACGGTCTGTCCTTTCAGGGCGCGCAGGCCGGCCGCGACGAATTCGGGCACCGCGTCGCCCGCCTTGTCGAAACCCTCACCGACGGTGGCACCGACCCGGTAGCGGTGGTTGATGCCCTCGGCGATGACGGCGAGTTTGAAGTTCGCGAGCGCCAGGTAGAAGTTCCAGTGGACCAGTTCGCGCCCCGAGGCCACGGTGTAGCGCTGCGCGAGGTCGTCGGCCGACGGCAGTCGCGGGCTCGTCCAGGCCGCCGGTTCGCCGAGCACCAGGTCGAGAGCCGGATGCCGGTAGACGCACATCAGGGCGACGTCGGTGAGCGGGTCGCCGAGGGTCGACAGTTCCCAGTCGACGACCGCCGCGACGGTGCTCACGTCGCCGGACGCGAGGATGGTGTTGTCGATGCGGTAGTCGCCGTGCACGATCGACGACTCCGACTGCTGCGGAATCGATTCGACGAGCGCGGCATGCAGGCGGTCGACGTCCGCGGAGTCCGTCGTCTTCACCCGCCCCCACTGGCTCGCCCACAATGTGACCTGCCGGGCCACGTACCCGTCCGGGCGGCCGAGCTCGCCCAGGCCGACGGCGTCGTAGTCGACGTTGTGCAACGCGCCGAGCACACGGACCAGTTCGTCGGTGCACGAGTCGATGTCGTCGCCGGACAGCGCCTCGAGATCCGACTTGGTCCGGATCACCTGACCCGTCACGTGTTCGACCACGGTGAACGGCGCGCCCATCACACTGTCGTCCTCGCACAGTGCGACGGTGGCGGCCACCGGGACGTCGGTGCCCTGCAGGGCCGAGGTGATGCGGAACTCGCGGGCCACGTCGTGCGCCGAGGGTGTGAGCCCCGCGGTGGGCGGCCTTCGCAGCACCCACCGCGAGGAGTCGTCGAAGATGGCGTAGGTGAGGTTGGACTTGCCGCCGGCGATCAGGTCGGCCCGCAACTCGCCGTCGAGAGGAACGTCCGACGCGGTCAGGAACTTTTGCAGCGCAACGAGATCGAGCCCCCAATGTTCGCTCATGCGCCCGCCTCCCGCGCGGCCTTCTTCGCGGCACCCACGACACGCTTGGCGATGGCCCAGCGGTGCACCTCGGACGGTCCGTCGTAGACGCGGAACGGTCGCACCTCGCGGGACAGCCGGGCGAGGGGCAGGTCGCCGGACACGCCGAGACCGCCGCACATCTGGATCGAGCGGTCGACGATGCGGAAGATGGCCTCGGACGCGTAGGTCTTGGCGATGGACGTGGAGTTGCTCGCGTGGCCGCCCTGATCGAGTTCCCAGCACGCCCGCGTCAACAGTGCCCGGCTGGCGGCGATGTCGATCTCGTTGTCTGCGACCATCTTCTGGACCATGCCCAGATCGCCCAGCTTGCCTCCGAAACCGTCACGCTGCGCGACGTGTGCCACGGCGACGTCGTGGCCGCGGCGCGCCGCACCGAGCCAACGCATGACGTGTGTCATCCGGGCGGGCCCGAGCCGGACCTGGGCGTAGGCGAATCCCTGGTCCACCTCGCCGAGAACCCCGCTGTCGGGGACGAACAGGTCGTCGAAGAACACCTCGCAGTGCCCACCGATCATCGCCCGGTCGAGGGTGTCGATGTGGCGGCCCACCCTCAGCCCGTCGGCGTCGGCCGGTGTGAGGAACATCGTGGCGCCGCCGCGGTCGCCGGGCACGCCGGACGTGCGGGCGAAGATGATGAAGAATCCCGCGCCGTCGGCGCCGGTGATGAAGTACTTGTGGCCATTGATCTTCCACCCGCCCGGCACCTTTTCGGCGCGCGTGGTCAGCGCCGAGGGGTCCGAGCCGGCTCCGGGTGACGGCTCGGTCATGGCGAACGCCGACCGCATGTCGCCGTGCGCCAGCGGGGCGAGGAACCGCTCCTTCTGCTCGGGGCTGGCGATGTGCGCGAGCATGTGGACGTTGCCTTCGTCGGGTGCCCCGATGTTCAGGGCCGTCGGACCGAACAGCGAATAGCCCGCAGCCTCGAAGACGGGCGCGCGATCGGTCATGTTCAGGCCGTGCCCGCCGTACTCGACAGGTGCGTGCGGGGCGAAGACTCCGGCGTCCTTGGCTGCCTTCTGCAGCTCCACGCGCAGGGTGTCGCCACCAGCAGCGGTGATGTCGCCGCCGTGCTCGTCCTCGATGGGCAGCACGACTTCGCGGATGAACGCCTCGGTCTTCTCGACGAGCGCGGTCACCCCGGGTGCGTAGGACAGATCGATCGCCACAACTACCTCCAGTCAGTACGACGACTCCGGTACCGACCGATCACTCGCTCGGTCGAAGTCGTCCCCGACAATTCCACACCTTCGAAGGCCGGTCAAGACTCAGTCGGACGCGCCGACCGTGCTCCTCGCGATCGCCAGGTACCGCTCGACCAGTTCGTCGGGCGACAGCGGCCCGTCCTCCCGGTACCAGGTGGACACCGCGACGCACATCGTGACGACGGCACGGCTCGCGTCCTCCGGGAACGGTGTCCGGAACAGCCCGGCCGCCACCCCCTCGCGGACGATGTCGTCCAGCATCTCCTGCTGCTCGTCGCGCAGCGCGATGTACGCCTTCCGGCTCTCCGGTTCCATGCTCCGCGTCTCCCTGGACGCGACGAACGCCTGTTCACGCCGGTACATGTGGAACCGCAGCAACGACTCGATGACCGCGTCGAACCGCTCGCCCGGTGTCGGACCCGCCTCGGCCACCGCCGCATGGCTGCGATCGAGGAGTTCGCGCATCACCGCGTTCGTCAACCCCACCAGCAGCGCCTGCTTGGAGGGGTAGTGGTGATAGAGACCGGGGACCGACAGACCGGCGCGGGACGCGATCTCACGGATCGACGCGCCGTCGTACCCCTTCTCGACAAACGCCGCCAGCGCCGCGGCCAGAACCTTGGACAAGCCTTGGTCGGTGTACTCACGCCAGGAACTGCCGCGCTGGGTGCCCTCTACCGTCATGGGTCCTACGGTAGAACAGGCACCCGCCGCTCCCCTGCTGCGGTCGCGGGAGTTGACTAGAGTCGAACGAGGTCGCCCAGATCGACAGCCTTCTCCGACAGAGAGCCAGGGACCACCTGATGATCCACGTCCGTCACTCCGCGATCGCAGCCGTCCCCATCCACGTGGCGTTCGCGTACATCGACGATTACCGGACGGTCCCCGACTGGATGTTCGGAGTCTCGGAGTTCCGTCCGATCGGGGAATTCGACCAGGGGATGGAGTCGACCTTCGACGCCGCGATCCACATCGGCCCCAGCACCCTGCGGTCGCGGCTCGAGGTCACCGAGTGGGAGCAGGACCGGGTCATCACCCTGGCGTCGCTCGACGGCGCCGCCAACTCCTCGACCTGGGAGTTCACCGCAAACGGTGAGGACAAGACCGAGATCAGCGTGGACTTCGCGTACAAACTCCCCGGCGGTCTCGCCGGCAAGGCCCTCGGTCTCATCGTCGAACCGTTCGTCGAAACGGCCGTGAAGAACACCGAGGTGACCTTGCGGCACAACCTCGAGGAGCTGTACGCGAAGCGCAACCGCTAGCGTCCGGGCAGGAAAGCCAGCCGTCCGACCGTTGTCCCCTCGCCGAGTCTCGCGATGCCGTCCGCGACGTCGGTGAGTCCGAGCCGCTCGCTGATCATCGGCTTGATCTCACCTGCCGTGGCCATCCTCGTCAGCTCGTTGTGGCACTCCCGGATCGCAGCGGGGTTGTAGGCGTTGTACAGCCCCCAGTGCAGCCCGATGATCGAGTAGTTCTTGATCAGCGCATGGTTCAGCCCGGGCGACGGGATGGTGCCACTCGCGAATCCGATCACGATGATGCGACCCTCGAACGCGATGCACTTGGTCGACTTCGTGTAGGAGTCGCCGCCCACCGGATCGAACACGACGTCGGCACCGCGGCCGTCCGTGAAGTCCTTCACGGCCTGGACGAAGTCCTCGCTGTGCCGATCGATCACGAGGTCGGCACCGAGTTCCCGCGTATATGCCGCCTTCTCGGGCCCGCCGACGACGCCGATCACCTTGGCGCCTGCCGCCTTACCCAGCTGCACGGCCGCGCTGCCCACTCCGCCTGCCGCAGCCTGCACGAGCAGCGTTTCGCCGGGCTGGATCTGCGTCCTGCGGTGCAGCGCAAACCATCCCGTCTGGTACCCGATCGACAGCGCCGACGCCTCGGCGTCGTCGAGGGCCTCCGGAGCGGGGAACGCGGTGGCCGAGGACATGACGGCCAGCTCGGCGAACCCGCCGTTCGGCAGGCTCGGCATGCCGATCACCCGGTCGCCGACGGCGAACTCGGTGACACCCTCCCCCAGGCCCACCACCTCGCCGCACAGCTCCACACCGGGAGTGAACGGAAGCGGCGGCTTGATCTGGTACTCGCCGCGGCACAACAGCACATCCGGGAAGTTCGCGGCCGCCGAGAGCACCTTGACCAGCAACTCGCCGGGCTTCGGTTCGAGGTCGGGGACGTCCTCGAACGTCAGAACGTCCCTCGGCTGCCCCAATTCGTGTACACGCCACGCCTTCATCGATCAGTCCTTCGGTCCACCGGCGACGTAGACGACCTGACCCGACACGAATCCGGCGCCCTCGCTCACGAAGAACGATGCGGTGTGCGCGATGTCCTCGGGCTGCCCGACGCGGTTCACCGGGATCTGCGACGCCGCCGCCTTCTTGAAGTCCTCGAAGCCGACACCCACCCGCTCGGCGGTGGCGGCGGTCATCTCGGTCTCGATGAAGCCGGGCGCGATCGCGTTGGCGGTGACCCCGAACTTGCCCAGCTCGAACGCCAGTGTCTTGGTGAAGCCCTGCATACCGGCCTTGGCGGCGGAGTAGTTGACCTGCCCGCGGTTACCGAGCGCCGAGGTGCTCGAGAGGTTCACGATGCGCCCGAACTTGGCGTCCACCATGTACTTCTGCACGGCCCGCGACATCAGGAACGCACCGCGCAGGTGCACGTTCATCACCGCGTCCCAGTCGTCGACGGTCATCTTGAACAGCAGGTTGTCGCGGGTGATTCCGGCGTTGTTGATCAGGATCGTCGGGGCGCCCAGTTCGGTCGCCACCCGCTCGACCGCCGCGGCGACCGACGCCTCGTCGGCGACGTTCGCGCCCACGGCCAGCGCTTCGCCGCCGGCGGACGTGATCGCGTCGACGGTTGCCGCGCAGGCGGACTCGTCGAGGTCGAGCACGGCGACCGCGTAGCCGTCGTCTGCCAGCCGCTTCGCGACGGCGGCGCCGATTCCACGGGCCGATCCGGTGACGATGGCGGTTCTACGTTCCTGGCTCACTTGTTTCCTCCATGCTGGTTGTTCTCGGTATTCGTACGGTATTTGCGCAGTTCTCTTCTCGCGATGGACATCTTGTGGACCTCGTCCGGTCCGTCCGCGAGACGCAATGCCCTCAGATGGGCGTACATCATGGCGAGGGGGAAGTCGTCGGTCACACCGGCCCCACCGTGCACCTGAATCGCCCGATCCACAATCTTCAACGCAATATTCGGAGCCGCCACCTTGATCGCCGCGATCTCCGTCCGCGCCTCCTTGTTCCCCACCGTATCCATCAGATACGCCGCCTTCAGCGTCAACAACCGAATCATCTCGATCTCGATCCGCGCCTCCGCAATCCAATCCTGAACATTCGCATTCTCACTGACCGGCTTACCGAACGTCACCCGCGACGACGCCCGACGACACATCAACTCCAACGCCCGCTCCGCCATCCCGATCGCCCGCATGCAATGGTGAATCCGACCCGGACCCAACCGCGCCTGCGAAATCGCGAAACCCTCCCCCTCGCCCTTCAGCACATCCTTGGCCGGCACCCGAACATCGGCGAAATCGATCTCCGCATGCCCCTCCCGATCCTGATACCCGAACACCGGCAACCCCCGCATCACCGTCACCCCCGGCGCATCGATCGGCACCACCATCATCGACTGCTGCCGATGCGGCGCCGCCGACGGA
>NZ_JASHKX010000068.1:0-13957 GCF_030058635.1 Rhodococcus sp. IEGM 1305 | reverse complement strand
GCCCCGCGGTGCCTGCCATCTCCCGTGACGAGGTCGCGCACCTCGCGCGGCTGTCTCGACTCGCCCTGACCGATGCCGAGCTCGACGAGTTCGCCGGTCAGCTGGACTCGATTCTCAGCCACGTGAAGGTGGTCACCGAGGTGCCCGCCGAGGATGTTCCGCCGATGGCGAACCCGAACGCGGTCACCAACGTGACCCGTCCCGACGTGATCGTTCCCGGCTTGACTCCCGAGCAGGCGCTGTCCGCCGCACCGGCTGTCGAGCAGGGTCGCTTCGCTGTCCCGCAGATCCTTGGAGAGGGCGAATGAGCGCCGAACTGACCACTCTCGACGCCGCAGATCTCGCGTCGAAGATCCACAGCCGTGAGGTGTCGTCCGTCGAGGTCACCCAGGCGCATCTCGACCGCATCGCCGCGGTCGACGGTGACCTGAACGCCTTCCTGCACGTGGCAGGCGAGCAGGCCCTCGTGTCGGCGAAGGAAGTGGACAGCAGCCTCGCCGCAGGCAATGCACCCGCCTCCCCGCTCGCGGGAGTTCCGTTGGCGCTCAAGGACATCTTCACCACCACCGACATGCCCACCACGTGCGCGTCGAAGATCCTCGAAGGTTGGATCGCACCGTACGACGCGACGCTCACGAAGAAACTGCGCGAGGCCGGCATCCCGATCCTGGGAAAGACCAACCTCGACGAGTTCGCGATGGGTTCGTCCACCGAGAACTCCGCCTACGGCCCCACCCGCAACCCGTGGGACACCACGCGCATCCCGGGCGGTTCGGGCGGCGGCAGTGCCGCGGCCCTCGCGTCCCGGCAGGCCCCGCTCGCGATCGGCACCGACACCGGCGGCTCGATCCGTCAGCCCGCCGCCGTCACGGCGACGGTCGGCACCAAGCCGACGTACGGCACGGTCTCCCGTTTCGGCCTCGTGGCCTGCGCGTCCTCGCTCGACCAGGGTGGTCCCTGCGGCCGCACGGTCCTCGACACGGCGCTGCTGCACGAGGTCATCGCCGGGCACGACCCGCGCGACTCCACGTCGATCGACGCGCCCGTGCGTCCCGTGGTGGCGGCTGCGCGTGAGGGTGCCGGTGGCAACCTGAAGGGCGTGAAGGTGGGTGTGGTCAAGGAACTGCACTCCGACAGCTACCAGCCCGGGGTCATCTCGTCTTTCGATGCCGCCGTCGCGCAACTCACGGAACTCGGTGCCGAGGTCGTCGAGGTGTCGTGCCCCAACTTCGAGTACGCGCTCGCGTCGTACTACTTGATCCTGCCGAGCGAGGTGTCGTCGAACCTCGCACGCTTCGACGCGATGCGGTACGGCCTGCGCATCGACGAGGGTGACATGAGCGCCGACCAGGTGATGGCCGCGACGCGCGCCGCCGGTTTCGGCCCGGAGGTCAAGCGCCGCATCATGATCGGTACCTACGCGCTGTCGTCCGGCTACTACGACGCCTACTACGGTCAGGCGCTCAAGGTGCGGACGCTCATCGCCAGGGACTTCGAGAAGGCGTACGAGAAGGTGGACGTCCTGGTGTCGCCCACCAGCCCGTTCACCCCGTGGAAGCTGGGCGAGAAGGTCGGCGACCCGCTCGCGATGTACCTCTCGGACCTGTGCACGCTGCCCACCAACCTGGCGGGGCACTGCGCGATGTCGGTTCCGTCGGGACTGTCCGCGGACGACGGACTGCCGGTGGGGCTGCAGATCATGGCACCCGCGCTGGCCGACGAGCGGCTGTACCGCGTCGGTGCCGCCTACGAGGCCGCACGCGGTCCGATCGGCTCGCCGAACTAGGAGCAGTCGGGCAGGGCGGTGCCCTGCTCACTGCCGTAGCGGTGTCCGTGGCCGGCTGCGAAGTTCAGCGCGGACACCAGGTCGACACTCGTCTGCAGGAACGTGATGCCCGGAATCCATTGGGGTACCGGCGCATCGCGTACTGCGAGCGAGAGGTCGGGTCGGTGCAGGACCAGGTCGGGGGACCACCACACCACCGGGTCGGATGTGTTCGCCAACACCGTCGCCCCGTCCGTCAGAACCGAGCCGGCGGGCGGGCCGGCCCACAGTGCGCCGCAGACTCGCTCGCGCAGTGGGTCGGCGTCGGTGAAAATTGCACTGCCGCCGACGGATCCGAGGCTCTGACCGTAGACGTACAGCGCCGGGCGCAGGAGGTCGGGGAGGTCGGCGATCCGCTCGGCGACGGCATCGAACAACGCGGCCGCCGATTCGTCTGCGGCGGAACGCCCGAACACGAACGTGATCCAGCTCGGCAGGTACGAGTACTGCATGCCGACGATGGCGACGTCGTCGGCGAAGCGTTCCTCGAATCCCTCGGCGGCGTTCTCGTCGATCCACCCCGAGCCGGTGGGCACCGTGACGACGATGGCGGACCGGGTGAATCCGCCGGCCCGCTCGAGTTCCGAAACTGCCAGTGCCGCACGCGATTCGACGTCCGGCGCCGAATCCATCCCCACATAGGTGCGGATGGCGGCCGACTGCTCGCCCGCCGCCACGAACCGTCGTCCCTGGCGCCCGAGCGACTCCCAGCTGATCGCGGAGTCCGGGCTGCCGGACAGTTCGGCGGACATCGGCCGGTGCAGGGACACGTCGACGAGCGCGTTGGAGTCGCTGTAGGAACGCGACATCATTCCCCACAATGCCGGTCCGGCGACCAGTTGCAGTGCGGTCGCGAGAACGACGGCGGTGGTGGCGCTGCCGATCCAGCCGAGACGTCGGGCGACCGTGCCGACGACGCTGCCGATGCCGGCGAACAGCAGCAACGTCAGAGCAGCCACGATGATCGCCTGCATCCAGTGGTCCGGCCCGATGCCCGGCATGCCCATGGCGGCGCGCAGCGAATCCTGCCAGTGGTCGGCGAGCACGATCGCCAAGGTCACGACGATCATGGCGCCGATCAGCACCAGCAGACGCACCGAGTCCCGCGGAGGGTGGTTGCTGCGCGAACGGGTGACGAGGTACCGCAGGCGGCGGGCGAGGACGACGAAACCGCAACCGATCGCGGCGAGGACGCCGGTGAACAGGGCCTGCGTCAGCGCACTCCGGGGGAGCAGTGAGGGAGCGAGAGAGGCGAGTGTGACGGCGGTGACGACGATCGTGGAGGAGACGCGGGGGAGAGCGGAGACCGGGATCGTCGTGACCAGTGTGCGGCGCAGGGCATTCGGCTTCGTGCGCGGGCGACTGTGCACCGTGCTCCGTCCGGGACCGGACAGAGCGGTGATGATCATGCGACGGCTCCGACCGGATGCGGGCGGCGGCGGATCGACCAGGCCGCGCCCGCGACGAGCGCGGCACCGACACCGCCGGCCAGTGCGTACGGGAGCCCGGATTCGGTGACCGGTGCCGAATAGGCCTGGCGCCAGCTGTTTCCGGTGACGAAGGTGGTCGCGACGTTCGCCATCACGAAGCACTGCGCCCGTGCCTGCTCGTCGGCGCGGGTGTCGCACGCCGCGTGCATGCGCTGATCCAGCTGTGCGTCGAGGCTCTGCCGCGCCCAGGGACCCAGGTCCTCGCCGGACCGTGACGCGTACCGCAGAAGGTCGTAGCCGAGGTCGTGGGCCTTGCACGACGTGTCGAACTCGAGGGGCAGCGGCACGGGGGACGAGCAGTCCCCGCCGGGATTGGCGAGCATCCCGTCGATCGGCACCGGCGTGTACCCCATCACGTCGGCGAAGTCCGCGGGAATGGAGTCCTCGGAGATCTCGGCCGGTGCGGTGAGGGTGTGCACCGCGGCGGAGGCGGCGGCGTTCTCGTGCCGGGGTGTGCTCGCCGCGCCGGTGCCTGCGAATCCTGTCGTGGTCAGTAGTGCGGTTGCGGCGCACGCCACCGCGGCCCAAGTCGTTCTCCGTGTCCCCGTCTTTCGCATGACGAGAACGTTATGAATTCGTGTTGCGCAGCCACATCACCCCGGAGACCGGTTCGATTCCTGGCTTCGTGGTGCGAGGGCGCCCCGATCTCATACTCCGGGGCTACGCCGACATGGGCCCGGGGTATGAGGACACTCCGTGACCAGGGTTTCTACTGTCGACAGTGTGAAGACGAAGACGCGCATCCGGAGAGCCGCCGAAGGTCAGTGGCTGAACGTGGCAATCGTCGTGGTCACGGCGATCCTGTTCGCCGTGGCGTGGCCGACGCTGCAGCTGACCCACCAGGTCAGTCCTCCCATCCAGCCGTTCGTGGCGGCGCTCGCGACGTTCCCGTTCCTGCTCATCCGGTCGAATCCGGCACTGGCCTGGGCCGTCTCCGCGATCTCGGCGCTGGTGATTCCGCGCGTCTTCGCACTGCAGGGCGGCTACGACTACCCGTGGCAGGTGGTCCACATCCTCGTGATGCTCGCCCTGCTGGCCGCCGTCAGCATGCGGGCCGCGATTCCGGTCGTCGGTGTGGCATGGATCTCCACCGTCCTGCTTTTCCTCGCCGACACCCCGGGCACCAACGGCCGCGGGTGGGCGGTGGGCCTGACCGCGATCGTCGTCTTCGGCCTGCTGATCCGGTGGCTGGTGCTCTCGCGCAGGCAACTCGCACAGCAGGAGGAGCTGAGCGAGCTCGAGCGCACTCGCCGGACGGTCCTCGAGGAGAAGGCGCGCATCGCCCGGGACCTGCACGACGTCGTCGCGCACCACATGTCGATGGTCGTGGTGCAGGCGCAGAGCGCGCCGTACCGCATCGCCGACATGTCCGACGAGACGCGGGCCGAGTTCGAATCGATCGGAGCCGCCGGCCGTGCCGCGCTGAACGAGGTGCGCGGACTGCTCGGAGTGCTGCGCAGCGACGGCCAGCTGGCCGAGCACGCGCCCCAGCCCGGGGTTCAGCAGATCAGCGAGCTGCTCGAGGGCAGCCGCAGGGCCGGCATTCCCGTCTCCTGGCACGTCGACGGCGACCCGACGCTCGTGTCGGAGTCGGTCGGGCTCGTGATGTACCGCATTCTGCAGGAATCCCTCGCCAACACGGCCCGCCACGCGGCGGGCGCCGCGGTGGAGGTGAAGATCGCGTACGAGTCGCCGATCGCGTCGGTGTCGATCGTGAACGGGCCGCCGAGGCGGAGTCTCGTCTCCGCACTGACCAGGCACGAGTCGACCGGTGGCAACGGCATCATCGGTATGCGTGAGCGTGCGCAGGCTGTCGGGGGCGTACTCACCACCCACTTGCACGACAACGGCGGATTCGAGGTCCACGCCGAGTTCCCGGTCGCCTCCGCCTAGGCTGGCTGGGTGGCCATCACCGTATTCATCGCCGACGACCAGGCTATGGTCCGGCAGGGCTTCGGAGCCCTGCTCGCCTCACAGCCCGACATCAGTGTCATCGGTGACGCTCCGGACGGGGCGGTGGCGGTGAGCGAGGTCCGGCGTCTGCGACCCGACGTGGTCCTGATGGACGTCCGTATGCCGGAGATGAACGGACTCGACGCGGCCCGCATCATCCTGTCGGCCGGTTTCGATCCGCCGGTGCGCGTGCTCATGCTCACCACGTTCGACGTCGACGACTACGTGTACGAGGCGCTGAGCATCGGGGCCAGCGGCTTCATGCTCAAGGACGCGCCCGCGGAGGAACTCATCCGTGCGGTGCGGGTGGTCGCGGACGGCGAGGCACTTCTCGCGCCGACCGTCACCCGGCGTCTCATCGCCGACGTGACCAGCCGCCGCAGCACGGCGCGCCGAAAACCAGCCGCGCTGTCGGCGCTGACGCCCCGCGAACGCGAGGTGCTCGAACTCATCGCCCGCGGCATGTCCAACACCGAGATCGCGGAGCGCCTGTTCGTTGCCGAGCAGACCGTCAAGACGCACGTCGGCAAGGTGCTCTCGAAACTGGATCTGCGCGACCGCGCTCAGGCAGTGGTCCTGGCGTACGAGAGCGGTCTCGTCACACCCGGGTGAGTGAACCGGCCGGTCCGAGGTGCCTGAACACGGTTCGAGCGGCAAGATGGGTGATGAGAACCACCATCACCACACGAGACGACGAGGGGTGCTTGGATGCGGATCGGAATGCTCACCGGAGGCGGAGACTGCCCCGGACTGAATGCGGTGATCAGGGCGGTGGTTCGGACCGCCGCCGGCCGATACGGCAGCTCGGTGGTGGGATTCCGTGACGGCTGGCGCGGCCTGCTCGAGGATCGCAAGGTCGTGCTGTCCAACGACGACCGGATCGATCGCATCCTCACCCGGGGCGGCACCATCCTCGGCACCGCGCGGGTCAACCCCGACAAGTTGAAGGCCGGCCTCGACCAGATCCGGCAGACTCTCGACGACAACGGGATCGACGCGCTCATCCCGATCGGCGGGGAGGGCACGCTCACGGCCGCGAGCTGGCTCGCCGAGAGCGGGGTGCCCGTGATCGGGGTTCCGAAGACGATCGACAACGACATCGACTGCACCGACGTGACGTTCGGTTTCGATACCGCGCTGTCCATCGCGACCGATGCGATCGACCGGCTGCACACCACCGCCGAATCCCACCAGCGGGTGATGCTCGTCGAGGTGATGGGCCGGCATGCGGGCTGGATCGCGTTGCACTCGGGGCTCGCGACCGGTGCGCATCTCACTCTCGTTCCCGAGGTCCCGTTCGACGTCGGCGAAGTCTGCTCCCTCGTGAAGAAGCGTTTCCAGCGCGGCGATTCGCATTTCATCTGCGTCGTCGCCGAAGGCGCCACTCCGACTCCGGAGTCGATGAGTCTGCGGGAGGGCGGTATCGACGAGTTCGGTCACAAACGTTTCACCGGTGTCGCGCAGCAGCTCGGCGACGAGATCGTCCGCCGCATCGGCAAGGAGGTGCGGACGACGGTGCTCGGGCACGTGCAGCGGGGCGGCACCCCGACGCCGTACGACCGGGTGCTCGCCACCCGCTTCGGGGTGCACGCCACCGATGCCGTCCACCGCGGCGACTTCGGCAACATGGTGGCTCTGCACGGCACGTCGATCGACCTCGTGCCCCTCGAGGAGGCGACCCGGCGCCTCAAGACGGTGCCGCGGGAACGGTACGAGGAGGCGGCCGCATTTTTCGGCTGACCGCGTTTTCCGGCGAACCACCGGACGCATAAACTCTGTGGCATGACTGCTGTCGACGCTCCGGACCTCCTCGACTACGACGAAGTGCTCGCCAAGTACGAGCCTGTTCTCGGCATGGAGGTGCACGTAGAGCTCGGCACCGAAACGAAGATGTTCTGCCCGTGCCCCACCGAGTTCGGCGCCGAGCCGAACACGCAGGTGTGCCCGGTGTGCCTCGGTCTGCCCGGGTCGCTGCCCGTGGTGAACGAGGCGGCGGTCGAGTCCGCGATCCGGATCGGACTCGCACTGAACTGTTCGATCACACCCTGGGGCAGGTTCGCGCGGAAGAACTACTTCTACCCGGATCAGCCGAAGAACTACCAGATCTCCCAATACGACGAGCCGATCGCCACCGACGGCTACCTCGACGTCGTCCTCGACGACGGCACCACGTGGCGCGTGGAGATCGAGCGCGCGCACATGGAAGAGGACACCGGAAAGTCGCTGCACGTCGGCGGTGCGACCGGGCGCATCCACGGCGCCAGCCACTCGCTGCTCGACTACAACCGCGCCGGGGTCCCGCTCGTCGAGATCGTCACCAAGACCATCAGCGGCGCCGGTGCCCGCGCTCCCGAGGTGGCCCGCGCGTACGTCACTGCGCTCCGCGACCTGCTGAAGTCGCTGGACGTCTCCGACGTCCGCATGGACCAGGGTTCGATGCGCTGCGACGCCAACGTGTCGCTGATGCCGATCGGGGCGACCGAACTCGGCACCCGTACCGAGACGAAGAACGTCAACTCCCTCAAGAGCGTCGAGGTGGCGGTCCGGTACGAGATGCGCCGGCAGGCCGCGGTGCTGGAGGCCGGCGGTGAGGTGATCCAGGAGACCCGGCACTTCCAGGAGGCCGACGGGACCACGTCACCGGGCCGCCGCAAGGAAACCGCCGAGGACTATCGCTACTTCCCGGAGCCCGATCTCGAGCCGGTCGCGCCCAGCGCGGAATGGATCGAGGAGCTGCGTGGCACCCTGCCCGAGCTGCCGTGGGTCCGCCGCGCCCGGATCCAGGCCGACTGGGGTGTGTCCGACGAGGTCATGCGCGACCTCGTCAACGCGGGCGCCCTCGACCTCGTCATCGCCACCGTCGAGGCCGGCGCCTCCCCGGAGGCCGCACGGTCCTGGTGGGTGTCGTACCTGGCGCAGCAGGCGAACACCCGCGGGGTGGAACTCGCCGAGCTGCCGATCACGCCGGCTCAGGTCGCGCAGGTGGTCGCGCTGATCGACAGCGGGAAGCTCAACAACAAGGTGGCCCGCCAGGTGGTCGACCACGTGCTCGAGGGGGAGGGCGACCCCGAGCAGGTCGTCGCGAACCACCCCGAGCTGGTCGTCGAACGCGACGACACGAAGCTGAAGGCGGCCGTCGACGAGGCTCTGGCCGCGAACCCCGACATCGCCGAGAAGATTCGCGGCGGCAAGGTCGCGGCCGCGGGCAAGATCGTCGGCGACGTGATGAAGGCCACGCGTGGTCAGGCCGACCCGGCCCGCGTCAAGGAACTGGTCATCGAGGCCTGCGGCTGAACCCCTTCTGCACCAACGGGACGCTCGTTCGGATCAACCGAACGAGCGTCCCGTTCGTTTCGACGGGGCGGGCCGTCAGTCGAATCCGCCGCCACCGGACGGCAGGGGCATCTTGATCACGCGGTCGTCGTTGGGTCCGGGCTGACCGCCGGTCTTGTTGACGGTGCTCACCCAGATGAGACCGTCGGGTCCGAGCGCGGCGCCGCCGAGTTGGCCGTACCGGTCCTGGACGATGACACCGGGGGCGGTGGTGACGGCTCCCGTGCCGGGGTCGGCAGCGAGTGCGGACATCGCCTTCGCGGTGCTCAGTGACACCGCCACGACGTCACCGGCGGCGACGCAGCCGCCGACGCCGGGCCGCTCCGGCCACGTCCATACCGGCGACGACACGGCTCCGTCGGCGCTGACCCGCAGCAGCCGATCCTCCAGGGGGGTGCGATCGGTGACCCACACGGCCACACCCGGGTCGACGCACACGCCACCGGCGGTCCCGATGCCCGACAGCACCACCTGAGGGCGCGGCTGCGCCGGTGTCGGTGCGGGTGACAGGGCGGTGACCTTCAGCAGTTTCCCGGCGAGGGACGCCGGATCGGCGGCCGCGGCGGCGTTGCCCGCGTTGCCGGTCAGGACCATCAGTTCGTCGCCCGAGAATTCGAGCGAACCCGCATTTCCCGCGCCGCCGCGCGGGATCCCGCCGAGAACCTCCTTGGCGGAGTCTCCCGGTGCGATCCGCACCACCCGGTTGTCGGTCGGGGTGGTGACGTAAGCGTAGATGAGGTTGTCCTCGACGAAACTCGGCGACAGCGCGATGTCGAGGAGTCCGCCGTCCGTGCTGCCGTCGACGTCGACGTGCGCGATCTCCTTGGGGGTCTGCCCCTGGGCGACCTGCAGGATGCGTCCGGTCCGGCGCTCGGCGACGAGGGCGGTGGCCCCGTCGGGGAGGACGACGAGTCCGCCGGTGGTGTCGAGGCAGGTGGCGATCACGCTGGGGTCCGGATCCTGGCACGGTCCCAGCGGACCGCTCGGCGGCGGGGTGGTCGTCGTGGACGGCGGCGGGTTCTCCGGTTCCACCTCGGCGCCCGAGGCACCGGTCGGCTCGGGTGTGAAGGGGGAGGACGCGGAGTCGTCGAATTTCGCGCATCCGGCGGCGAGGACCGCCGTCACGCACAGTGCGGACATCGCCATCTTGCGGGACGCCGTGCGGCGCCGCCCACCCACCATCATGATGGAGACGTTACGGAAGAGTGCGAGGTCGCCGCCACGCCGGTTCCGCCTACCAGCGATGTCCGGCCGGTCGACCTAGGCTTGACGGTGTGACTGACATGCGGAAAGACCCCAGCGAGTCGTCGGACCAGGGTGCTGCCGACCAGAGCGCCTCACCCGGCTACGGCAAGGTCTCGAGCCCTTACGACCTTCCCACCGAGCGCTTTCCGTCGGCCACGCCGACATCCGGTTCCGCGGGGCAGCGTCTGCCGCACACCGACGACGAACTCGACTACGGCGATGCGCGCGGCGGGGGACTCCCCACCGAGCAGATCCCCGCGTACCGGCAGTCGGGGGCGTCCGACATGTCGGACCAGCCGACCCAGGTGATCGGCGCGGGTTCCGGCGCGTCCCTCGGGGCGACAGCGGGCGATCCGTCGACCGACCGGATCGGCGAGGGCGACGTGAAGATCGGCCGCGGCACCCTGGACCTCGGACTGCTGGCCCTGCGACTCGCGGTCGGCGGAACGGCACTCGTGCACGGTCTGCAGAAGCTGACGGGGATGTGGAACGGTCCGGGACTCGACGGGTTCGAAGAGGTACTCGTGAACTCGGGGTTCCAGCAAGCGAAACTGCTCGCGATTCTGGGTGCCATCGGTGAGGTCGCGGGCGGTGCACTGCTCATCCTCGGTCTCGTCACCCCGCTCGCCGCGGCCTCGGTGCTGGCCGTGATGATCAATGCGTGGGCGTTCCGGCAGATCGCGGAACCGGGGCTCGAGTACTTCGCGCCCGCGGGCACCGAGTACGAGACGCTGCTGGGTGTGTGCGCCGGCGTGATCATTCTCACCGGGCCGGGACGCATTTCGCTCGACGGCCGCCGGGGCTGGGCGACGCGCCCGTTCATCGGGTCGTTCGCGGCGCTGATCCTGGGCGTCGCCGCCGGTGTCTGCGTGTGGATCTTCCTGAACGGTGCCAACCCGCTCATCTGAGCGTCTCGTGCATACACGACTGCGCCGCACCCCCGGATCGGGAGTGCGGCGCAGTCGTTTTCGTTCGAGATCAGCGTTGGACGAGTTCCGGGATGTTCTCCTCCTCGGGCGGGCCGGCCTGGGCGGCGAGCTTCTGTCCGAGGACCGACTTGCGCCGGCCGTAGGCGAGGTAGACGACGACGCCGAGGGCCATCCAGACGAGGAACCGGATCCAGGTCTCGACCGACAGGTTCAGCATCAGCCATCCGCAGGCCAGGACGGCGAGGATGGGGACGAGCGGGACCAGCGGAACGCGGAATCCGCGGGGCAGGTCGGGACGCGTACGGCGGAGGATGATGACGCCGATGCAGACGAGGACGAACGCGAAGAGGGTGCCGATGTTCACCATCTCCTCGAGCGTGCCCATCGGGAAGAAGGCGGCGAGGAGCGCGACCACGGCGCCGACGAACAGGGTGATGCGGACCGGGCTGCCGTTCTTGCCGGTCTTGGCGAGACCGCGGGGCACGAGTCCGTCGCGGGACATGGCGAACAGGACGCGGGTCTGGCCGAGCATCATCACCATCACGACGGTGGTGAGGCCCGCGAGCCCGCCGAAGTTGATCGCGGTCTGGGCCCAGGTGATGCCGTGTGCCTCGAAGGCGGTCGCGAGGGTGGCGCTGCTGTCGCCGACGAGCGGGCTACCGGTCTTGAGGTCGGTGTACTTCACCATGCCGGTGAGCACGAGGGTGACGGCGACGTAGAGCACGGTGACGATGGCGAGCGAGCCGAGAATACCGCGGGGGAGCGCCTTCTGCGGGTTCTTGGTCTCTTCGGCGGTGGTGGCGACGACGTCGAATCCGATGAAGGCGAAGAAGACGAGGCTCGCTGCGGCGAGGAGGCCGTACCAGCCGTAGCTGCTGCCGTCCGCTCCGGAGAGGAAGGAGAAGAGGGTCTGGTGCACACCCTGCGCGGCGCTCTCGTTGCTCTCGGCGGGCGGAATGTACGGGGCGTAGTTCTCCTTCTTGATGTAGAAGACGCCGACGGCGATGACGAGGAGGACGACGGCGATCTTGATGGCCGTGATGACGGCGGACACGCGCGAGGACACCTTGGTCCCGATGGCGAGCACGATCGTGATGCCGCCGACGATGATCAGCGAGCCCCAGTCGAAGTCGATGGGACCGAGATGGGCTGTGGTGGATCCGCTGAACCCGAGGACGTTACCCAGATACAGCGACCAGCCCTTGGAGACGACGGCCGCCGCGAGGGCGAATTCGAGGATGAGGTCCCAGCCGATGATCCAGGCGACGAACTCGCCGAAGGTGGCGTAGGAGAACGTGTACGCACTGCCCGCGACGGGGACGGTGGATGCGAACTCGGCGTAGCAGAGGGCGGCCAGGCCGCACGCGATGGCGGCGAGGACGAAGGCGAGCGAGATGGACGGCCCGGCGACGTTGCCTGCAGTCCGGGCGGTGAGCGTGAAGATGCCGGCGCCGATCACGACGGCGACACCGAAGACGGTGAGGTCCTTCGCGGTGAGTTCCCTCCGCAGCCGGGTGTCGGGTTCGTCGGTGTCCGCTATCGATTGCTCAACGGATTTCGTTCGCCAAATGCCGACTCCTGGCATGTGTCGCTCCTTGGTTGTATTCCCGATGGCCTCGTGGGCCGGAGATGTTCCGGTGGTGCTGCCGATTGTGATGTAGGTCTCAACGGCCAACTGAGGGAACCACTACTGAGCGCCGTGTGCAAGAAGCCCGGGCTCAACTGATCAATTCGATCAGTAGAACCTGTTCTCGGGTGTCGCCGTCTGAGCGAGTTGATCACCCGTGAGCGCGGTCACATCCGAGACGGAATCCGTCGTCGCACCGACGACGGAAGCCGGGTGCCGCGGCAGGAAGCTCCTGCTGCGGCACCCGGCTTCGTGTCCGTTCGGTGCGCGGTGCGGGTATGTCAGGGGACCTGACGGACCGCGCCCTTGTCGGCGGACGTGGCCAGCGCGGCGTACGCCCGCAGGGCGGTGGTGACGGTGCGTTCGCGGTTCACCGGCTGCCACGGACGCTCGGACGACTCCATCTTCGCCCGGCGCTCGGCGAGCACCGCGTCGTCGACGAGGAGTTTCAGCGTGCGGGTCGCGATGTCGATGAGGATCTGGTCGCCGTCCTCCACCAGGCCGATGGCGCCGCCGCTGGCGGCCTCGGGGGAGAT
Source organism: Rhodococcus sp. IEGM 1305 (assembly GCF_030058635.1). Lineage (NCBI taxonomy): Bacteria > Bacillati > Actinomycetota > Actinomycetes > Mycobacteriales > Nocardiaceae > Rhodococcus > Rhodococcus sp. IEGM 1305. Next base: position 1,019 of record NZ_JASHKX010000068.1, on the reverse strand, counting down.
GTGGCCGATGGACAGTCCCGAGGAACCGCCGGAGAATCGGCCGTCGGTGATCAGCGCACACTTCTTCCCGAGGCCGGAGCCCTTGAGGAATGCGGTGGGGTGCAGCATCTCCTGCATGCCCGGGCCGCCTGCGGGACCCTCGTAACGCACGACGAGGACCTCACCGGGCTGGATCTTCTTGCCGAGGATCACCGACACCGCCTCTTCCTGCGACTCCACGACGCGCGCGGGCCCCTGGAAGTGGAACAGGTCTTCGTCGATGCCCGCCGTCTTGATGACGGCGCCGTCGACGGCGATGTTGCCGCGCAGCACTGCCAGGCCGCCCTCGACCGTGTGCTTGTGCTCGAAGTCGCGGATGCAGCCGTTGGCGGCGTCCGTGTCGAGCGACGACCAGCGGTTGTTCGTCGAGAACGGTTCGGTGGTGCGGACACCGCCCGGTGCGGCGTGGAAGAGTTCGACGGCCTCGTCGGATGCCTTGCCGGACCGGATGTCCCACGTGTCGAGCCACTCGTCGAAGCTCTCGGTGTGCACCGTCGACACGTCGCTCTCGAGCAGGCCGGCCCGGCGGAGTTCGCCGAGGATGGCGGGGATTCCGCCCGCTCGGTGCACGTCCTCCATGTGGTAGTCCGAGTTGGGGGAGACCTTCGACAGGCACGGCACCTTGCGGCTGATCTCGTCGATCTTGTCGAGGTCGAAGTCGTAGACCTCACCCTCCTGCGCGGCCGCGAGGGTGTGCAGGACCGTGTTGGTGGAACCGCCCATTGCGACGTCCAGTGCCATCGCGTTGCGGAATGCGGCGGGCGTCGCGATGTTGCGGGGGAGGACGGAGTCGTCCTCGTCCCGGTAGTACCGCAGGGCGGCTTCGACGACGGTGGTGCCCGCGCGGGTGAACAGCGCGCGACGGGCCTCGTGGGTGGCCAGCGTGGAACCGTTGCCCGGCAACGCCAGACCGAGCGCCTCGGTGAGGCAGTTCATCGAGTTCGCGGTGAACATGCCCGAGCACGACCCGCACGTCGGGC
>NZ_JASHKX010000094.1:0-212 GCF_030058635.1 Rhodococcus sp. IEGM 1305 | reverse complement strand
TGCCGCTCAGGGTTTGACCGCCGCGCTGACATACGCGCAGGACCTGTTCGACGAGGACACCGTCCGCGGCTTCGCCGACCGATTCACCCGACTCCTCGAGGCAGCGGTGGCCGATCCCGACAGCCCGGTCGGTGACCTCGACCTCCTCGACGCCGACGAAAAACGGAACCTGCTCGACCGCACCGGCGGCCCCGAACACCCCGCAACGACAC
>NZ_JASHKX010000093.1:0-216 GCF_030058635.1 Rhodococcus sp. IEGM 1305 | reverse complement strand
CCGCCGCGATCTGGATGGCCGAACTCTGGGCCGAAGCCGGACTCCCGGCCGGGGTCTTCAACGTGCTGCAGGGCGACAAGACCGCCGTCGACGAACTCCTCACCCACCCCGCGATCAAGGCCATCAGCTTCGTCGGCTCCACCCCCATCGCCCAGTACGTGTACGCCACCGGCACCGCCCACGGCAAACGCGTCCAAGCCCTCGGCGGGGCGAAGA